>JBKBRG010000145.1:0-6236 GCA_046292325.1 Tabrizicola sp. | reverse complement strand
CCGCAGGTGGCGGACCGGCTGGAGGGGGCAGGCATCGACAGGGCGGTGCGGGGGCGGGACAAGCCGAGCGACCATGTGCCGGTCTGGGTGGAGATCGCAGCCTGAGCCCGGGTGTCCACGGTGGACGGAACCCGTTACCAGCGCCCTTTCAATGACCTGGCATCGCGCATCAGGGACCTGGCAAGGTTTCCTGTCCCCTGACCGGATGGCGGGCGTCCGTCAGCATCAGCGTCGGTGGTCTATGCCGCCAGGGCCTGCGTGTCCGGGCAGGAAGGCGGGGGTGCCGCCCTTGCAGGGGAGGCGGTCATTGCCAGGCGAGTCGGTCTGAAGCCCGACCTACGGGGTGGTCTGCGTCACGTCGTGGTCGTAAAGCCAGTCGAAGCGGGCAAGCATCGCGCCCGGCGAAAGGCGACCGAGGAGCCGGAGACCGGCGTGGCCGATCATCCGGGGCAGGCCCGACAGGTGATAGGCGCGGGCGTTGGCATTGGCGGCGGCGACGATGCGGCTGGTGCGCGGCTTGCGCGCGGCCTGGTAGGCCACCAGCGCGGCCGAGGCGGTGTCGTGGCGGGCGAGGCTGTCGGCGAGAACCCAGGCATCCTCGAGCCCCATGCTAGCGCCTTGTGCCAGGAACGGCAGCGTCGGATGCGCGGCATCGCCGAGGATCGCCACTCCGCCCTGCCCCATCGGCCGGATCCAGGTCTCGGCGACGCCGTGGCGGAAAAGCCCCCAGAGCCAGGGATCCTCCACCCGGTCGAGCCAGGCCCGGACCCGCGGCG
Source organism: Tabrizicola sp. (assembly GCA_046292325.1). Classification (GTDB taxonomy): domain Bacteria; phylum Pseudomonadota; class Alphaproteobacteria; order Rhodobacterales; family Rhodobacteraceae; genus Tabrizicola. The sequence goes on along the minus strand of JBKBRG010000145.1, from coordinate 5,460 downwards.
CGAAGCCTGCGAAGGCCAGCCGCAGGTCCATCGGATCGTCGCGCAGGGTCCAGCTTTCCTCGGCCCATTTCGCGCGTTCTTCCACGGCGACGATGTTGCGCAGGGTCCCGCCGCGCAGGGGGTAGCTGACGAGGTGCCGGCCCGGTCCCATGTGAACCTCGGCCACCGGGGCGGCGCCGGGCTCGCAGGGGATCAGCGCGCGCCAGGCGACCTGACGGGTGAAGAAGGGCGTCTCGGGTCCGTTCAGCGCCGCGCGGATCCGGGAGTGCAGGCCGTCCGCCCCGATCAGAAGCGGCGTCTCGATCCGCTCGCCACCGTCCAGCACGACGACCGGCCGCGGACCGGAGAGATGGACCGTCTCGATCCTCGACAGAAGGCGCAGGGTGACGCCCGCCTCTTGCGCGGCGTCGAGGAGCATCGCGATCAGGTCGGCGCGGTGCAGGAAGTGATAGCCCTGCCCCGGCCGCAGGCGGAGAAGGTCAAGGCAGGTGACGGGCTCGCCCGAGGGACCGTCGATCATCCGAACCGCCGCGGCGCGGATCGAGGCGGCGTCGAGTCCGGCCTGAAGGCCAAGGGCGCGCAGCACGCAGGCACCGTTGGGCGAGACCTGGAGACCCGCCCCGACCTCGCGGATCGCATCGGCCTGTTCCAGGACCGTCACCCGTGCCCCGCGCAGCGCCAGGGCCCGGGCCACGGCCAGGCCGGCAACGCCGGCGCCGACAACGGTTGCGGATTGACCGATCAAGGACATCGCTTACCCCCGGCATGACAACGCCGGACCATGGGCCCGGCGTCAAGTGCGCAAACCGTCGCGACCGCGTCAGTCGTCGCGATGCACCTTCTCGCGACGCTCGTGCCTTTCCTGGGCTTCCAGCGTCATGGTGGCGATGGGCCGCGCATCCAGCCGCTTGAGGCTGATCGGTTCCCCGGTCACCTCGCAATAGCCGAATTCGCCGTTCTCGATCCGGCGCAGCGCGGCGTCGATCTTGGCGACCAGCTTGCGCTGGCGGTCGCGGGTGCGCAGTTCCAGCGCGCGATCGGTTTCCTCGGAGGCGCGGTCGGCGATGTCGGGAACGTTGCGAGCCGATTCCTGGAGGCTGTCGATCGTCTCGGCGGACTGGTCGAGCAGTTCCTGCTTCCAGACCAGAAGCTTGCGGCGGAAGTATTCCAGCTGCCGTTCGTTCATGAAAGGCTCGTCCTCGGCGGGACGATAGTCATCGGGCAGGAAAACCTCGGCCTTCATCGAAACTCTCTCCTTCGTGCCGGATCGCTCCGACAGGTGGGCTTCTGTCATGGACGCGCTCCTGTTGCGCGGGCATGTATCGCAAGCCCGGGCGATTGTCACTAGCGGTTGCGACATTTTCTCGGCGTGGGTAGGGTTTGCCGGTGGCACGGAAACAGGATGTTGATGGCGTGGTGAAATTTGCCTCGACGGACGTCTATGTCGTCCCGGACGACCTGGCGCTGGCGGTGAATGCGGCGATCAGGCTTGAGCGCCCGCTCCTGGTGAAGGGCGAACCGGGGACCGGCAAGACCGAACTGGCGCGGCAGGTGGCGGCGGCGCTGGACCTGCCGCTGATCGAATGGCATGTGAAGTCCACGACCAAGGCGCAGCAGGGGCTTTACGAATACGACGCGGTCAGCCGGTTGCGCGACAGCCAGCTTGGCGAGAAGCGCGTGCACGACGTGCGGAACTACATCCGCAAGGGCAAGCTCTGGCAGGCCTTCGAGGCCGAGGGCCGCGCGGTCCTGCTGATCGACGAGATCGACAAGGCCGACATCGAGTTTCCCAACGACCTGTTGCAGGAACTGGACCGGATGGAGTTCCACGTCTACGAGACGGGCGAGACGATCCGCGCGAAGGCCCGGCCGGTGGTCATCATCACCTCGAACAACGAGAAGGAGCTGCCGGACGCCTTCCTGCGGCGCTGCTTCTTCCACTACATCCGCTTTCCCGACCCCCAGACGCTGGCGGCGATCGTCCGGGTGCATTTCCCCGACATAAAGGACCGGCTGCTGACCGCCGCGCTGACGCAGTTCTACGAGATCCGCGAGGTGCCGGGGCTGAAGAAGAAGCCTTCGACCAGCGAGGTGCTGGACTGGCTGCGGCTTCTGCTGGCCGAGGATCTGGCGCCCGAGGATCTGCGCAAGGATGCCCACAGCGCCCTGCCCCGGCTGCACGGCGCGCTGCTGAAGAACGAGCAGGACGTGCAGCTGTTCGAGCGGCTGGCCTTCATGGCACGGGGTCAGCGCTAGTCCTTCAGGCGGACCCGGACCTCGGTGGTCCAGTCGTCGGGGGGCGTCTGCGGCCCGTCGTGGTAGAATTCCAACCGGGCGGCGAAGCGTTCGCCTTCGGGGGTCGGCTCCATGTCCCAGACATGGCCCCGGGCCGGCGCCCAGAGGTTCAGCATCACCATGACATCGTAAAGCTCGTCCGGGTGGCCCTGGTGGGTCAGCGTGATGTAGCGCCCGGCGGGCAATGTGTCGGCCTCGAGCCCCGGCGGGATGGGCGTGCCGGGGGCGACCTGGGCGCCGAAGGACATCCGCATGATGCCGGCCATGTCGATCACGTCATAGCGGAAGAAGGCCGGGCCGGTCTCGGCGATCCCGTGCCGCGCGAGGGTGTCCAGCACCTCGCCCAGGATCTCGGCGCCCCGGCTGTCGAGGGTGGCCATGGTCAGATCGGCCCGGCGCAGAAGGACCGGCTGGGCGGCAAAGGCGGCGATCCGGGGCAGCGTGATCCGGCCCCTGAGGTCACGGGCGGGCATCATGGCGCGGCCTCGCGCGACAGGTCGGCATCATGGCGGCGGCGCGCTTCGGCGAGGTCCTGCGCGAGGCCCGAGATCCTGGCCGCCGGCAGGGCCGGGTAGACCGAACCGATGCCATGCAGGCGCAGGAGCAGGTCCTCCAGGATCGCGAAGCTGGACAGCCAGCCGCCCTGGTGGCCGTGCCGGTTTTCCTCGTCCGGAAAGCCGGTCTGGAGGAAGCGCATGCGCGTGCCCTGCCCTTCGGGCGCGAAGCGCAGGGAGACGACCGACTGCACGGCAAACTGCGGGAACAGGTAGGAAAAGACGAGCCGCCGGTCCGGCACGATCTCGTGGTAGGTGCCGTGGATCCAGTATGGCTGGCCGTCCTTTTCCATGTTGAAGCGCCAAGTGCCGCCGGGACGGAAATCCATGTCGCAGGTGGCCAGATGATGGCCTTCGGGTCCCCACCAGGCCGAGACGAGGCGCGGGTCGGACCAGAGCGCGAAGGCAAAGGCGGGGGTGGCGTCCAGATGGCGCTCCAGCGCCAGAAGGTTCGGGTGGGTCATTCGGCAGGCTCCTCGAACAGGCGGGCGCGGGCGGTCTGAAGGTCGCGGGCGAGACCGTCGAGGTCGCGCGTCGCAGGCAGTTTCGGCCAGAGCGTGCCGATCCCGTGCATGGCCAGCAGGGCCTCGCCCATGACCTTCAGCGCATTCGGCCAGCCGCGGGCGTGGTCGATGCGGGCCCGGGCGTCGGGAAAGCCGGTCTGAAGAAAGTCGAGCCGGGTGCCGTCGCCTTCGGGGGCGAGCTCGACCGAGATCACCGAGAAGAGCTCGGTCCCGGGGAAGTGGTAGGATTTGACCAGCCGGCGCGCGGGCTCGACCTCGTGATAGGTGCCGCAGACCTGTTCGGTGATCGCGCCGTTGACGTTGCGCAACGACCATTTGCCACCCGGCCGGAGATCGACCGCGACATCATGGGCGCGAAACCCGAAGGAAGAGCCGAACCAGCAGCGGATCAGCTCGGGCCGGGTCCAGATCTCCCAGACCAGGCCGGGCGGGCCGGCAAGGCTGCGCCTCAGGCGCAAGGCATTGGCGCTATTGTCGTCCATTCTTGGCGGCCTCCTCGTTCAGCCGGGCAATGAGCGCATCCATCCGGTCGAAGGCGCCCTCCCAGTGCCTGCGGTAACGGTCGATCCAGGCGCCGGCCAGTTGCAGCCCCTTCGGGTCGAGATGCACGGGGCGCGTCCGCGATACCCGTTCGCGTCGGATCAGGCCCGCCTCTTCCAGCACCTTCAGATGCTTGGAGATTCCGGGCTGCGACAGACGGTTCGCCGCCACCAGCGCCGTCACCGACTGCGCGCCGTCGGCGATCTGGGCCAGGATCGCGCGGCGGGTCGGATCGGCCAGGGCCATGAAGGTGCGCGAAAGCGGATCGGTCATCGCATCTCCTGATAGTTATATTTCTCATGGGTAATGTATTGGCAGGCCCGGCGCAAGCCGAATCACCCTGGCCGCGGGGATGCCACCCTTGACCCGCGCCCCGCCCTGGCCGAACCTGTAACAATGCGTGAGCGACAAGGATAAATCCTGCGCCTGCCCAAACCTCAACCGCGATGGGTAGTAGCTGGAAAATCTTCGGTTTTTGCCGAATTGACTCGTGGCCGCATGCGACCGGAAACTGACTGCGCCCCGAAGCTGCGCAGGGGTGCTGCCAGACAGGTCCTGCCGATGCGCCTGCCCCTTCTCCTTGCCGCGCTCTGCGCGGTAGCCGCCTGTGGCGAACCGGCCCAGGTCTCGAAAGGCGGCCCGACCGAGGACGTGGGCGTCGGCTTCGGAGCGCCCGGCGGCCATCGGCTGGCGCCCGTCCGCGAAAGCGCAAGCCCGCTGCTGCGCGACTTCATGGACCTGACCTTCGCGATGGAAAGCGGGCAGACCTTGCAGACCTTCAGCCGCTTCGAGGGGCCGGTGACGGTGGCCATGACCGGCAATGTCCCCGCATCGGCAGAGCGCGATCTGGCGGCGCTGATCGGGCGGCTGCGATCCGAAGCGGGGATCGACATCGCCCGGACCTCGGGTCCGGCGGCGATCACGGTGGAATTCACCGGCCGAGCCGATCTGCGCCGGCTGGCCCCGACGGCGGCCTGTTTCGTGGTGCCGAACGTGGGCTCGCTGACCGAGTTCCGCCGGAAGCGCGGCTCGGAGGCGGTGGACTGGTCCCTGGTCACCCGGCGCGAGCGGGCGGCGATCTTCATTCCCGCCGACACCAGCCCGCAGGAGATCCGCGACTGTCTGCACGAGGAACTGGCCCAGGCGCTGGGTCCGCTGAACGATCTCTACCGGCTGACCGACAGCGTGTTCAACGATGACAACTTCCATTCGGTGCTGACGCCCTACGACATGGCCATCCTGCGTCTGACCTATTCGCCGCAACTGGCCAGCGGGATGAGCCTGACCGAGGTCGCCGCGCGGCTGGGCACGGCGCCGGTCGCGCGGGCGGGGACATCGACGGAATGGGTGCGCGAGATCGAGACGGCGCTGGGCCGGGGCGGCTCGCCGGCCGCCCGCCGCAGCGCAGCCGCCCGGGCGCTGGCCCTGGCCGAGGCCGCGGGCTGGCAGGACAACCGCCTTGCCTTCAGCCACTTCGCCATCGGGCGCCTGCTTGCCGCCACCGACCCGGCCGCAGCGCAGGAGGCCTTCGCCCGCGCGGCCGCGAT
>JBKBRG010000144.1:0-6244 GCA_046292325.1 Tabrizicola sp. | reverse complement strand
GGGCATCTTGACCTCTCGAATCAAACATAACTACGATAGTTACATGAAACGCGACAGCAGGCTATCCCTGGCGCTGCACATCCTGGGCCACATGGGCGCAAGGCCGGGCGAGGTGTTGCAGTCAGAAACCCTCGCAGCCTTTCACGCCACCCATCCGGTTGTCGTGCGCCGGACGCTCGGCCTTCTGCGCGCGGCGGGCATCGTCGCCTCGACCCGGGGCCATGCCGGGGGCTGGCGACTGGCGGCCGACCCGGCCAAGGTCAGCATTGCCGATGTGTATCGAGCCTTGGGGGAACATCTCGACCCTGCTCCCGGCGCGGGACCGGACAATCCGCCGACCTGCGCAATCGAACGCGCGCTGCACGGCGCCTGGGATGACGCTGTCGCCCTGGCCGAAAGGGCGCTCCTCTCCCGCCTGTCGCAAGTCAGTCTTGCCGAACTTTCGCTCAGCCTTGCCGCCGGGCTGTCGGCGACGCACGAGCACGGTTCCCCTGCGGCCCCGCCTGTGCTCTAAGGGCGAAAACAACCCCGGGGATGTCCGATGCCCGAACGGAGTGAAAGCGAAAGCCGCAAGCTTCTGCGCCGTCTGCGCGACGTGCTGTCCACCCCCGGCGAGGGGCAGGACCGGCTGGACCGCATCACCCATCTGATCGCCGACAGCATGGGGACCGAGGTCTGTTCGATCTACCTCTTCCGCGACCCCGAGACGCTGGAACTCTGCGCCACCGAGGGGCTGAAGAAGGAAGCCGTCCACCAGACCCGCATGAAGCTGGGCGAGGGGCTCGTCGGCCGCGTCGCCCGAACCGGCCAGCCGGTCAACACCGCCGACGCCCCGAGCGAGCGGGGTTTCCGCTACATGCCGGAGACCGGCGAAGAACTCTACTCCTCGTTCCTCGGCGTGCCCATCCAGCGGGTCGGAGAGAAGCTGGGCGTGCTGGTCGTCCAGTCCAGGACCGCGCGCCAGTTCTCCGAGGACGAGATCTACGCGCTGGATGTCGTCGCCATGGTTCTGGCCGAGATGACCGAGCTTGGCGCCTTCACCAGCGGCGACGGGGCGATGCGCGCGCTGCACAAGCAGCCCGTCTTGATCCGCGCCACCTCCGGGCAGGAGGGCGCGGCGGAGGGGCGTGTCTGGCTGCACGAACCCCGCGTCGTGGTGACGAACCCCGTGGCCGACGATCCGCTGACCGAGATCGACCGCATCCGCTCGGCGGTGGGCGAACTGCGCGTCTCGATCGACGACCTCCTCGCCGCCGAGCACCTGGACAAGGACCAGAAGCAGGTGCTGGAGGCCTACCGGATGTTCGCCCATTCCCGCGGCTGGCTGCGCCGGATGGAAGAGGACATCATGCGTGGCCTCTCGGCCGAGGCGGCGGTGGAAAAGGAACAGTCCGCCGCCCGCGCGCGGATGGAGCAGGTGCCGGACCCCTACCTGCGCGAACGGTTGCAGGACCTTGACGACCTGTCGAACCGCCTGTTGCGGATCCTGACGGGCCAGGGCCAGGACACCGGGGCCGAGATGCCGGACAACCCGGTTCTCGTCGCGCGCAACATCGGCCCGGCGGAACTGCTGGACTATGGCCGCAAGCTGAAGGGCGTGGTGCTCGAGGAAGGCTCGGTCGGCTCGCACGCCGCCATCGTCGCCCGGGCGCTGGCGATCCCGCTGGTCATCAACGCCCATCGCGTGGTGGCCGAGGCATTGAACGGCGATCCGATCCTGGTTGATGGCGACCAGGGCATCGTCCACCTGCGCCCCGAGGAAACCGTCGCCCGCGCCTTCCGCGACAAGATCGCCATGCAGGCCGAGGCGCAGAAGCGCTATGCCAGCTTGCGCAACCTGCCAGCGACCACCCTTTGCGGCACCACGATCGCGCTGCACATGAACGCAGGCCTCATGGCCGACCTGCCCAGCCTCGAAGGCTCGGGCGCCGATGGCGTGGGCCTCTTCCGCACCGAACTGCAATTCCTGATCCGGTCCAAGATGCCGCAGCGCGCCGAACTCGCCGCGCTTTATGCGCGCGTCATGGACGCGGCAAAGGGCAAGCGCGTGGCCTTCCGCACGCTCGACATCGGCTCGGACAAGGTGCTGCCCTACATGAAGCCGCCCGAGGAGCCGAACCCGGCCATGGGCTGGCGAGCGGTCCGGGTGGGCCTCGACAAGCCCGGCGTCCTGCGCATGCAGCTTCAGGCGCTGATCCGTGCCGCGAAGGGGCGTCCGCTGACCGTGATGTTCCCCCTCGTCACCGAGATGAGCGAATTCCAGCAGGCCCGCTCCCACGTCTTGCGCGAACTGCACCGCGAAAAGTCGCTGGGCCATCCCGTTCCCGAACGGATCGAGATCGGCGCGATGATGGAAACGCCGTCGCTGGCCTTCGCACCGAAAAGCTTTTTCGAGCTGACCGATTTCATCTCGGTTGGCGGCAACGACCTGAAGCAGTTCTTCTTCGCCGCCGACCGCGAGAACGAACTGGTGCGCCGGCGCTATGACACCCTGAACCTGTCGTTCCTGTCGTTCCTCGAACAGATCGTCGCCCGCTGCGCCGAGACGGGCACCCCCCTCTCCTTCTGCGGCGAGGACGCCGGCCGGCCGATCGAGGCGGTGGCCCTTGCCGCGATCGGTTTCCGTGCGCTGTCGATGCGACCGGCCTCGGTGGGGCCGGTCAAGGCGCTGCTGCGCCGGGTCGATCTGACCGAGGCGCGCAAGGTGATCGACCGGGCCCGGGCAGAGGGCGCCGAGAGCGCCAGACCGCTGCTGATGGACTGGCTGGCGACGGTCGAGACCTGAGCCGCCGGGTCAGCCCTCGGCAACCGGGGCGATCAGGGCTTCCCGCGCCAGCCTCTCGATCAGGGCCCCCAGATCGGCAGCGATCCGCGCACGCGGTGTGCCGGGAAAGGCCTCGGCCAGATCGGCGACAAGCTCCTCCGGCAGCGCGGGGTCCGCCAGAAGTTCCCAGATCAGCGCCGCCATCCCGTCCATCCGGTGGATCGCGTGCCCCTCGGCGTCCGCAAGATAGAGGGTGCCGCCGATCTCGGCCGCGACCGTGCCGGCGCGCTGCCGCACCCGCCCCCGGATACCGGAGCCGGCCTTCGCGCGCGCGCCGAAGTCGGCCAGCCGGAAGGGGCGGTCGGGGCTGACCGGTTCGGGGGGCAGGTCATCCGGCCAGCTTGCAAAGGACTGCTCCAGACAGGCCACGGCCTCGGACAGGTCGTCATATGTCAGCCGGAACACCGGGCGCTTGGCCAGCAGCGCAGCCATCGCCAGCAGCACGTCGCCGGAATGGCGGTCGCGGGTGAAGTTCTGGTGCAGAAGGGCATCCATCGCCGTGTCCGGCGACACCGGCGCCAACCGGGGCAAGGTGCGGTCGTCGCGCCGGTCGAGGATCACGAATGCACCCAGCGGGCGGACAACGCCATGCGCGGGTTGATCCGGCAGGCGGAGATACTGGTATTGCCGGTTCTTCGGCCCGCCCACGGTCTCGACCCAGGCGCGGAAGAAGGGGTCGATCGTCCCGGGCAGCGGCAGGCGCAGGCGCGGCGCGATCCCCATGGCCAGCCCCCAGGCCAGGTCGTCCGTGGTGAAGGACAGGGGCAGCACATCGTCGCTGAACAGCGGATGACCCGCCCGTGCCAGGGCCGAGGACAGCGTGCTTTTTCCCGCTCGCCGGACATTGGGAAAGACCAGCAGGCGCCCGGCCATCTCGACTGCGGCCGCATGCAGGCAGATCAGCCGGTCGTCCTCGGCCGGCAACGCCAAGGCAACCGCCGACACGGCGTCGCAGACGGCGTTCACGGCGTCGAAGCGGCGCACGGGGCGATCATCGACATGGCTTTCGCAGACCAGAAGCCCGTCCTCGCCCGCCGTGATCGAATAGAATGGCTCTGCCACCGCCCCCGTCGATCCGGCGTCATGGGGCCAGGCCGTGAAAACATCCGGAAGCAGACGCAGCACCTGTTCTGCCTCCTGCAGCCGCAGGGGCGCCTTGAGACCGCGAAAGGTGATGTCCTGACGCATGGTTGGGAAACCGGGTAACCCTTGGCACCACAAGGTGCCAAGGTGTTCTGCATGGTGATGCCGACGGGACCGGCCGCGATCAGCCGCAGCCGTTGCCGTCGTCGTTCGGACCCGAGCAGCTGCTGGGCGAGGTCGCGGATCCGCCGTCATCCCCGGACCTGCTCGGCCCGCTGGATCCGCTGGACCCGCTGGATCCGCTGCTCGCCTGGGCGACGCTGAGGGTGGTCAGCGCGGGCACTGCGTAGGCGCCGAGGGCAAGGGCCGCAATCCGGGTCAGGGCCTTGCGGCGCGACAGGATGTCTTCCTTCGTCTTCGGTGTCATCGTCTGTTCCTCTCTGCTTGATCTGCCTTGGTCCCGGAGGTCACGATTGCGTAACAGCCGGACGACGACATCGAATGCCCAGGTTTTTTCGGCAGGCCAGTTGCCAGAGGTTTATTCCGGGGAATTAAACCAAAGGTATAGGCGACCTCCCGCAGGTGCCGGCCAGGCGAGAGGCGCCCCACGATCCCGGGCGGCCCCTGGCGGACCGGCGGCAGTCAAAAGCAAGTAATTGATAAGACTGTGATATTTCCAGAAATCCGCGGCAGACATCTTGGCGTTCACCCTGCCTCGAACAGCCCGGCATGTGCGCGTCGCAGCTCGGCCTTCTGGACCTTGCCCATTGCATTGCGGGGCAACTCGTCCAGCACCAGCACCCGTTTCGGGACCTTGAAGGCCGCCAATCTGTCCCGCAGCGTGGCGCGGATTCGCTCCTCGTCCAGCTTCGCCCCGTGCGCGGGCACCAGGCAAGCCACCACCGCCTCGCCGAAATCGGGATGCGGCACCCCGATCACCGCCGAGGCCGCAACACCCGGCACCTCGTCGAGCGCCGCCTCGACCTCGGCCGGGTAGACATTCAGCCCACCCGTGATGACGAGGTCCTTCGCGCGCCCCAGGATCGACAGATAGCCCTGCGCATCGAAGGCCCCCAGGTCGCCGGTGACGAACCAGCCGTCGCGGAACTCTTCGGCGGTCTTTTCCGGCAGCCGCCAGTAGCCCTTGAACACGTTCGGCCCCCGGACCTCGATCGCCCCGGCCTCGCCCCGCGGCAGGATGCTGCCGTCCGGCCCGGTGATCCGCACCTCCACGCCCGGCAGTGGCATCCCCACCGTCCCGGCCCGCCGCGCGCCATCATGGGGATTCGAGGTGATCATGTTGGTCTCGGTCATCCCGTAGCGTTCCAGGATGGCATGTCCGGTGCGGGCCTGCCACTCGGCATGCGTCGCCGGCGACAGGGGGGCCGAGCCGGAGATGAAGAGCCGCATGTGCGCGGTTGCCTCTCGCGTCAGCCCGGGGTCGGCCAGGAGCCGCGTGTAGAAGGTCGGCACGCCCATCATCACGGTTGCCCGTGGCAGGTCGGCCAGCACGGCGGCGGGCTGGAAGGCGTGATGGAAGATCATCGAGGCGCCGGAATAGAGGACGCAGTTGGTGGCCACGAACAGGCCGTGGGTGTGGAACACCGGCAGCGCATGCAAAAGCACGTCGGACGGGCTGAACCGCCACAGCCCCACCAGCGCCTCGGCGTTCGACGCCAGGTTCTCGCGGCTCAGCATCACGCCCTTTGACCGGCCCGTGGTCCCCGATGTGTAGAGGATCGCCGCCAGCTCATCCGGCCCATGCGCCGGATCGTCGAAGTCGGCCCCCTGCTGCCTGGCCAGACCCAGAAGGTCGGGCAAGGCCATGACCCGCGCGCCAAGGCCGGCCAACCCCGCGACCCGGGCCGGATCGGCGACGGCCAGCGCCGGCTCGGCATCGCTCAGGAAATGCGCGGTCTCGGCGACGGTGTAGCCGGGGTTCACCGGCAGGAACACCACCCCCGCGCGCAGGCAGGCAAGGTAGAGCGACAGGACCGCCGCGCATTTGTCGACCTGAAGCAGCAGCCTGTCTCCCTTGTGCAGGCCAAGCGAGCAAAGCGCATTGGCCAGTTGCCCGGTCTCGGCCAGCAGGCCCGCATAGGTGCTGCCGCCGCTGATCCAGACCCGGGCCGGATCGGCGGCCATTTCCCTCAGCCTGACGATGACATCGGTGCTCATGCGGCCCTCCCCTCGCGTCGCCGGCATTTATCCGCAACACCGGGGGAAACCCAAGATCAATCGGCGGCAGATCGCCTTCGGCTCAGGCCCGGATCACCCTGGGCGGCGTGACCGCCAGCCGGAACTCGGCCTCGACGGCCTCGGTCCCGTGCACCTCGG
>JBKBRG010000143.1:0-6305 GCA_046292325.1 Tabrizicola sp. | reverse complement strand
GTCACCGCCCGCGACGGCCGCCGGCTCGCCGATCACGACTACACGCAAGGCACGGCCATGAAGGGCGCGCATTACGGCGCCGACCAGCTCATGTGCCGCGACATCACCGCCTACCTGCGCGAAGAGCGCGACAGCCTGCCCGTCTCGATCCTCGACGCGATGGAGGCCGGCATCGCCGCGCTCGCGCTGGACGAGGCGCGGATCACCGGGCGCATCGTGGACCTGACCGACACCTGGGCAGAGCTCGACACCTTCGGGCTGCGGTCATGACCCGGTCGCCCTTGCAGTCCTGCCGGAACCTCCTGGCCAGTGGCATCGCCATCGGCCCCGGTGTCATGCCCCCCGGGCCCCGCCGCGCCACCCCGCGCATTCACCTCACTCCGCAGATCCCCGCCACAGGCGCACTGCCCGACCCCCGCGCCCCCGCACGACAACCGGCCCCCCGCACCCCGGCGCGCCTCCCCTCCGCCATCGCGGGCAGGGGGCGGGGGTGGGGGCCCCTACCCGGATGACCGCCATGATCGACCTCTCTCCCGATGCCGGCCAGCACATGGCGCGCGAGATCGCCGAGGCCCCCGCCGTCTTCGCCGCCTCGGTCGCGCAACCCGTCGTCCTGCCCGACCTTCCGGCCCTGCGCGCGATCTACACCGTCGCCCGTGGCTCGTCGGATGCCGCCGCGAACATCCTGTCCTACGAGATCATGCGCGAGACCGGCCTGCCCGCAACCTCATTGCCGCCCTCGATCTTCTCGCTCGGCCGCGGCGTCCGGCTTCAGGACAGCGCGGTCCTCGTCGTCTCGCAATCCGGCGCCTCGCCCGATCTGGTCCGTTCCGCCAGGGGGGCAAGGACGATGGGCGCGACCGTGATCGCGCTCACGAACGCTTCCGACAGCCCGGTCGAGGCCGAGGCCCAGGCCAGGCTCCGCATCGGCGCCGGGCCGGAACGGGCGGTCCCCGCCACCAAGTCCGTGGTCGGTGCCATCGCCGGCGGCATGGCGCTTCTCTCCGCGCTGGTGCCCGCCTATGCCCCCCGCGCCGCGGCCTCCGCCCGGTCCGTCGCCGCCCTTCGCGGGGGCGAACTGCCGCAGACCCGCGCCCTGCTCGCCGCCCTCCTGCGCGCCAGCCACGTCTATGTCATCGGGCGCGACACCGGCTTCGGCGCGGCGCAGGAACTGGCGCTGAAACTCAAGGAATGCTGCGCGCTCCACGCCGAGGCCTATTCCTCCTCCGAAGTCCTGCACGGCCCCCTGCAACTCGTCACCAACCCGCTCCTGATCCTGATCCTCGACACCGAACAGGCCGAGGTGCAGGACAGCCTCGACATCGCCGAGACCCGCTTCCGGGCTGCGGGCGGCACCGTGTTCCGGCTTCGCCCGTCCGAGGCCGGCGCGACCGGCCTCACCCCCGCCGCCGCGGCGGCGGCCCTCCTCTGCCTCACCTACCCCCTCGCCCTCGCGACCGCCCTCGCCCTCGGCCACGACCCCGACCGCCCGGCGACGCTCTCCAAGGTGACCGAAACCCGATGACCGCTCCCGCCCGCCTCCTCGCCATGTCTGTTTGCCCTTTGCCAAATACTCCCGCCGGAGGCCACGCCGAGCCGGTTGGCCGCAGGCCAGAGGCGAGACAAGGGGCTTGCGCCGCAGGCGCGCACGCCTGCGGGCGCCACTTCCCCGAGCAACGCCTCCGGTCCCGCGCCACCCCTCCCCCCTGTGGGGAGGGGAGGGGGGAGGGGGGCCCCCGTCGGAAGGCGGGCCCCCGGCAGGAGGTGGGCGCCCGACCGATGCAGAAGGACCGGACATGACCGACCTGACCCGCCACGCCACCTTCCGCGAGATCCTCGCCCAGCCCGCGATCTGGGCCGACTGGGGGACGCGCCTGCCCGTCGCCGACCTGCGCCACTGGCTTTCCGGCACCGACGAGGTCTGGTTCTGCGGCGCCGGCACCTCGGCCTACATCGGCGACATTCTCGCCGCCGGGCTCGAGGGCCGGGGCGGCCCGCGCCTGCGCGCTGTCCCCACCACCGACATCGTGGCCCGACCCCGTGCCTTCCTGACCGGCGCCCCGAAACTCGTCGTCAGCTTCGGCCGCTCCGGCAATTCGGCCGAAAGCCTCGGCCTCCTCGACGCGCTCGACGCGCTCGCGCCCCATTGGCCGCGGCTCAACATCACCTGCAACGCCGCCTCCGCGCTTGCCACCCGGCCCGGCGCGCAGGTCGTCACCCTGCCCGAGGCGACCCACGACCAGGGCTTTGCGATGACCTCAAGCTTCTCCACCATGCTTCTCACCGCCGCCGCCCTCTTCGATTCCGGCCTGGCGCCCGAAGACAGCCCCGCGCGCTTCGCCGCCCTCGCGGCCAGCCTCGACGCCCTGCTGCCCGGCTTTCGCGCCGCGGCACAGGCCGCGCGTCTGCCTGCCCGCGCCGTGTTCCTCGGCAGCGGCCCCCTCGCCTTCGCCGCGCGCGAAGCCGCGCTGAAGGTGATGGAACTGTCCGCCGGCCGCATCCCCGCGCTGTGGGATTCGACGCTCGGCTTCCGGCACGGGCCGAAGAGCTTCACCCTGGGCGAGACCGACCTCTGGCTCTTCCGTTCCGCCGATCCCCATGCCCGCGCCTATGACGAGGATCTGCTCGCCGAACTGCGCGCCCAGTTCCCGGCCAGCCGCATCACCGCCCCGGACCTGCCCCCGGGCTTCGACGACCTCTGGTCCGCACCCCTCTATGTCGCGCTGGCCCAGGTCCTCGCCGTCACCTGGTCCGTCGCGCTGGGTCTGCCCGTGGACGACCCCTTCGCCGGCCAGGGCACGCTGACCCGCGTCGTCTCGGGCGTGAAGCTTCATCCGGTGACAGCATGACCGGGACCCCGATCTCTGCCGGCATCGACCTCGGCGGCACCAAGATCGAGGCCCAGGTCTTCGGTCCGGGCTGGCGGCTTGCCGCCCGCCAGCGCTGGCCGACACCGAAGGATTATCCCGGCCTCCTCGCCGCCATGGCCGAGGCGATCCGCTGGTGCGACGCCCGGGCCCCCGGCCTGCCCATCGGCATATCCGCCGCGGGCCTCGTCAACCCCGCCTCCGGCCTCGCGCTCACCTCGAACCTGCCCGCCACCGGCAAGCCCTTTCCCGCCGACCTCGCCGCCGCCGCCGGCCGCACCTTCGCCTGGATCAACGACTGCCGTGCCCTCACCCTCTCCGAAGCCACGCTCGGCGCCGCCCGGGGCGCCGATCCCGCCCTGGGCCTGATCCTCGGCACCGGCGTTGCGGGCGGGGTCGTCACCGGCGGACGCCTCCTGCCCTCGCCCGCCGCCACCGGGGGCGAGTTCGGCCATTTCCCGCTCGCCGCGGGCCCCGTCGTCGCGCACAACCTGCCGCTCCTGCGCTGCGGCTGCGGGCGCGAAGGCTGCGTGGAAACCTATCTCGCCGCCCCCGGCCTCGCCCGCATCGCGGCGCAGCTGACCGGCCAGGAGCACGCGCCCGAAACCGTCGTCGCCGGTCGCGCTGCCATCCCCGCCTTCGCGCTTGCCTGGGAGATCTGGCTCGACCTTGCCACCGAGTTCCTCGTCACGCTCTGCCTTACCCTCGACCCCGAGGTGATCGTCCTCGGCGGCGGCCTCTCGCGCGCGCCCGGCTTGACCGACGATCTCAGCCGCCGCCTCTCTGCCGCAACGCTTCGCGGCTTCCCGATCCCCGCGATCCGCCTTGCCGAGGGCGGCGACGCCTCGGGTGCGCGCGGCGCGGCCCTCCATGCCCTGACCGAGGCCGGACAGGAGACCGCCCATGCCTGACCTCCGCCGGATCATCGCCCGCAACCGGGCCGGAGAGGCCGTGGCCATCCCCTCGGTCTGCACCGCCCACCCCGAGGCGCTCGAAGCCTCCCTCACCCTGGCCGAGAGGCTCGACCAGCCCCTCGTCGTCGAGGCCACCTCGAACCAGGTCAACCAGGACGGCGGCTATACCGGCCTGACCCCGGCGGCCTTCATCGCCTTCGTCCGGGACATCGCCGCCCGTGCCGGGGTCTCGCCGTCGCGCATCCTTTTCGGCGGCGACCATCTCGGCCCCCAGGCCTGGCGCCGCCTGCCCGCCGAACAGGCGATGGACAAGGCGCACCGCATGGTCGCCGACTATGCCGCCGCGGGCTTCACCAAGATCCACCTCGACTGTTCCGAAGGCTGCGCCGGGGAACCCGCCCAGCTTGCCGATGCCCTCACCGCCGCCCGCTCCGCCGCGCTGGCCGCCACCGCGCTTGCCCGCGCGCCCGACCCCGCCGCGCTTCTCTTCGTCATCGGAACCGAAGTCCCGCCCCCCGGCGGCGCGCGCGCGGACGCCCATGGCGACATCCCGCCCACCACCCCGGACAGCGCGGCGGCCACGCTCGCCGCCCATGCCGAAGCCTTCACCGCCGCCGGCGTGGCGCTCGACCTGATCGGCGGCCTCGTCGTCCAGCCCGGCGTGGAATTCTCGCCCATGGAGGTGCACCATCTCCCCCTCGCCCGCGACCCCGGCCTGCTCGCGGCGCTCGCCGACTGGCCCGGCCTCTGCCTCGAGGCGCATTCGACCGACTACCAGCACCCCGCGGCCTATCCCCGCCTCGCCGAACTGGGCTTTGCCTTCCAGAAGGTCGGCCCGGCGCTGACCTTCGCCTGGCGCGAGGCCCTCTACGCCCTCGACACGATCCGCGCCCAGAACGGCTGGGCCTCGGGTCCCTCGCTGCCCGACGTGATGGAGGCGGTGATGCTGGCCAACGCCGCCCACTGGCAGGCGCATGTCCACGGCCAGACCGCCGATCCGCGCAGCGAACGGCACTTCGGCCTTGCCGACCGCATCCGCTATTACTGGCCCGACCCCGCGGCGCAACAGGCCGTCGCCCGGCTGATGGCCGATCTCGAGGGCAGGCGGCTGCCCGAT
The DNA here is from genome assembly GCA_046292325.1 of Tabrizicola sp. Lineage (GTDB taxonomy): Bacteria > Pseudomonadota > Alphaproteobacteria > Rhodobacterales > Rhodobacteraceae > Tabrizicola. Next base: position 1,407 of record JBKBRG010000143.1, on the reverse strand, counting down.
CCGCTGCTTGCCGCGCATTTCCGCGAAGCAGAGATTGCCCTCGCCCGCAAAAGCCGCCATTCCCTGCCCCGCGCCCTGGCGCTTGCCCGGGTGCAGACCGCCCTTCGCCCCTACTTCTTCACGGGACCCCGGCCATGACCGCCTCAGCCGACCTCTGGCTTCTGCCCGACGCGATCTACGACGGCACGCGGCTCCGCTCGGGTGCCGCGATCGGGATTGCGGGCGACCGCAGCCTGACCCTGGCCGAAACCCCGCCCCCCGGCGCCCGCGTCCGCCGCCTCGCCGGCACGCTCACCCCCGGCTTCCTCGATCTCCAGGTCAATGGCGGCGGCGACGCGCTCCTGAACAACGACCAGACGCCCGAGGCGCTGCGCCGCATGGCCGCCGCGCACCGCCGCTTCGGCACCATCGGCATCCTGCCCACCGTGATCACCGACGCGCCCGAGGTCCTGTCCCGCGCCGTCGAGGCCACGCTGGCCGCCTTCGCCGAACCCCGGCCCGACCGCGGCCTTCTCGGCCTCCACATCGAGGGCCCGCACCTGTCGCTTGCCCGCCGCGGCACCCATGCCGCCGAATGGATCCGCCCCTTCGAGCCCGCGACGCTCGCCCATGTCCGCCGCCTGCGCGAGGCCGGGATCTTCGTCAAGATCACCGTCGCCCCGGAAACCACCAGCCCGCAGGACGTGGCCCGCCTCGCCGCGACCGGTGCCGTGGTCTCCATCGGCCATTCCGACGCCACCGCCGCCGATGCCCGCGCGCTGCTCGAGGCCGGCGCGACCGCCTTCACCCATCTCTTCAATGCCATGTCGCCGATGCTGAACCGCGCCCCCGGCGTGACCGGCGCCTGCATCAATTCCACCGCCTATGCCGGCATCATCTGCGACGGCATCCATGTCGCCGACGAGATGGTGGGCCTCGCCCTGCGCGCCCGTCCCCAGCCCGGCCGGATGTTCCTCGTCTCCGACGCCATGTGCACCGTCGGCGGCTCCGACCACTTCCGCCTCTACGGCCGGGACATCTGGCTCAGGGACGGTCGCCTCGTGAATGCCGAAGGCTCGCTCGCCGGCGCCCATGTCACCATGGCCGAGGGCCTGCGCCGCCTCGTGACGGTCGTCGGCGCCGCGCCGGAAACCGCGCTCGACATGGCCGTCTCCGCCCCCGCGCGCCTTCTGGGCCGGCCCGAACTCGCCAGCCCGGAACGGCGCGAGACGGCCGACCTTCTCCTCCTCGACCGGGACTGGCAGGTCGGCGGAACGCTGGCCGACCATCTGGCCACCCAACCCGCCTGATCTGCTTGCTCTTTTCCCAAATACTCTCGGGGGTCCGGGGGTGAAACCCCCGGCCGCGGGCGTCAGGGACCGAAGTCCGTCACCTCGGGCAGCGAGGTCAGCCCCAGCCCCGGCGCCG
>JBKBRG010000142.1:0-6309 GCA_046292325.1 Tabrizicola sp. | reverse complement strand
GCCGGATGGCTGGGCGCTCCGGGTGCTGGCCGGGCTGCAGGCGCTGGCCGAGGTGCAGACCGGGCGGCTTCTGGTCCGGCCCGATCTGGTCGAGGTGACCGGCGTCACCGGATCGACCGAGGCGCGCGGGCGGATCACGCAGATCCTGTCCGAGGCGCTGGGTCAGGGCCAGACCTTCCGGGTCAACGTACGCTATGACGAGGCGCTGGACCCGCTGGCCGCGCTGCCCACGCCCGAGGAATGCGCGGCGGACGTGAACGCGGTCATCGCCCGGACCAAGATCACCTTCACCCCCGCCTCGGCCGAGATCGCCACCACCGCGCGCCCGGTGCTGGACGAACTGGCGAAGATCCTCGCCAACTGCCCGGCGATGCAGATGGAAATCGCCGGCCATACCGACAGCCAGGGCTCCGAGGGCGGCAACAAGGCGCTGAGCCAGGCCCGGGCCGAAGCGGTGCTGCTGGCCTTGCAGGGCCGGCGGGTGGATGTCTCGGGCATGACGGCGGTCGGCTACGGCGAGACGCAGCCGATTGCCGACAACGGCACCGAGGAAGGCCGCGAGGCGAACCGCCGGATCGAGTTCGTGCTGAAGGGCGCGCCGGGCAACGCAACGGCAACGACCGAGCCCGCCGCGCCCGAGGCAGCCAAGGCGGATCCCGCTGCGGCGACCGGACCGGATTTCTCTGACGACACCAGCCCGTCGGTCGCTCCGACCGAGAAGACGATCGCTCCGAAGCCCCGACCCGAAGGCCTGAAGGCCCAGGACACCCCATGAACCGCACCGAATTCGTCGTCGCCACCGCCATCATCCTGCTCGTCGCCTTCGCCATGGGCTGGTTCGCGCACTGGCTCTTGCACCGCTTCACCAGGGTTCAGGGCGGCGACATGGCCGAGATGGACAGGCTGGCGCAATCGCTGCACGAGGCCGAGGAACTGCGCGACCAGGCGCTGGCCTACATGGAGCAGCGCGAGGCCGAACTGACCAACCAGCTGAGCCAGACCGAGGCCGAGCTGAAGGCCGCGATGGAGGGCCTGCGCGACGCCCGGCACGAGGCCGAGGAGATGCGCGCCTACATCGAGCGGATGCACGCCAACGGATAGGCGCACATTCCCGTTAAGGACCCTGCAGGTCCTGGCGCATGGTCTTGCCCGCGCGCTCGGTCCAGCCCGAGCCTGATTTGATCAAATCCTGGCCTGACGCCGGGCTCGGAACTGGACATGACGCGCCCCGCATGGCACCTGTCCGTCAGCATAAGGAGGGCCCACCCATGCTCGATTCCGTCACCGATCTCGCATCGCTTCTGAAGGATCCCTCGCTTCTGGCGACCAAGTCCTATGTCGCCGGAGAGTGGATCGCAGCCGACGACGGCACCACCTTTCCCGTCACCAACCCCGCGCGCGGCGACGTGATCTGCGAACTGCCGAACCTGGGCAGGGCCGAAACCGCCCGCGCCATCAAGGCCGCCCACGCCGCCCATCGCGAATGGGCAAGCCGCACCGCCAAGGAACGCGCCCAGGTCCTGCGCCGCTGGTTCGACCTGTGCATGGCCAATCAGGACGACCTCGCCACCATCCTGACCGCCGAGATGGGCAAGCCGCTGGCCGAGGCGAGGGGCGAGATCGCCTATGGCGCCAGCTACATCGAATTCTATGGCGAGGAAGCCAAGCGCACCTACGGCGACATCATTCCCGGCCACCAGCGCGACAAGCGCATCCATGTGCTGAAGCAGCCGATCGGTGTCGCCGCCTCGATCACGCCGTGGAACTTCCCCAATGCGATGATCGCGCGGAAGGTGGCCCCTGCCCTTGCGGCGGGCTGCGGCTTCGTCGCGCGCCCGGCGGCCGAGACCCCGCTGTCGGCGCTGGCGCTGGCGGTGCTGGCGGAACGCGCCGGGGTTCCGGCGGGCCTCTTCTCGGTCATCACCTCGAAGCGGTCCTCGGACATCGGCAAGGAGTTCTGCGAGAACCCGCTGATCCGCAAGCTGACCTTCACCGGATCCACGGAAGTGGGTCGCATCCTGCTGAAACAGGCCGCCGACCAGATCCTGAAATGCAGCATGGAGCTGGGCGGCAACGCGCCCTTCATCGTCTTCGACGACGCCGACCTCGATGCGGCGGTGGAAGGCGCGATGGTCTCGAAGTTCCGCAACAACGGTCAGACCTGCGTCTGCGCCAACCGGATCTATGTGCAGGCCGGGGTCTATGACGCCTTTGCGAAAAAGCTGGCTGCCGCGGTCGAGAAGCTGTCGATCGGCGACGGGCTGAAGCCGGGCGTGACCACCGGCCCGCTCATCAACGAAGCGGCCGTCGAGAAGGTCGAGGAGCATATCCGGGACGTGCTGGCGGGCGGCGGTCAGGTCATCACCGGCGGCCACCGGCACGAGCTGGGCGGAACCTTCTTCCAGCCGACGGTCGTGACCGGCGTGAAGCCCGACATGAAGGTCGCGCAGGAAGAGACCTTCGGCCCGCTCGCCCCCCTCTTCAGGTTCGAGACCGAGGAAGAGGTCATCGCCATGGCGAACAACACGATCTTCGGCCTCGCGTCCTACTTCTACGCCCGCGACATCGGCCGCATCACCCGTGTGCAGGAGGCGCTGGAATACGGGATGGTGGGTGTCAACACCGGCCTCATCTCGAACGAGATGGCGCCCTTCGGCGGGGTCAAGCAGTCGGGCCTGGGCCGCGAGGGGTCGCGTCACGGGCTGGATGACTACATGGAACTGAAATACGTCTGTCTGTCGATCTGACGGACCGGACACGGCAAGGGGGCCGGACAGGGCATTCGGGGGGCGGTCCGCTGCGACCGCCCCTTTCATTCCGGCTGTGCATTCCGGCAGTCCCGACCCGCCGTTTCGGGCCTCTGGTGCAGGTCAGGCCGACGCACTAGCTTTCCTGACGATCCGCAACCCGAGGGATGTCCGATGCCGAACGATTATACCCCGCCCAAGGTCTGGAAATGGGAGCAGCCTTCGGGCGGCACCTTCGCGAACATCAACCGCCCCATCGCGGGTGCCACGCACGACCGGGAGCTGCCGGTGGGACAGCACCCCCTGCAACTTTATTCGCTGGCGACGCCGAACGGGATCAAGGTCACGATCCTGCTGGAAGAGCTGCTGGAGGCCGGCCATGCCGCCGAATACGACGCCTGGCTGATCGAGATCGGCAAGGGCGACCAGTTCGGGTCGGGCTTCGTCGCGGTGAACCCGAACTCGAAGATCCCGGCGCTGATGGACCACTCCGTCAGCCCGCCGCAGCGGGTGTTCGAAAGCGCCTCGATCATGCTTTACCTCGCCGAGAAATTCGGCGGCGCCTTCATTCCGAAGGATCCGTCGCAGCGGACCGAGATGTTCAGCTGGCTCTTCTGGCAGATGGGGTCGGCGCCCTTCGTCGGCGGCGGCTTCGGGCATTTCTACGCCTATGCGCCGGTGAAGATCGAATATGCGATCAACCGCTACACGATGGAAACCAAGCGGCAGCTCGACGTGCTGAACCGGCATCTGGCGACGCAGGAGTGGATGGCCGGGGAATATTCGCTTGCCGACATGGCGATCTACGCCTGGTACGGCAGCCTGGTGCTGGGCCGGGCCTACAACGCGGCCGAATTCCTGGATGTGGAGAGCTACGGGAATGTCATGGCCTGGGCCAAGCGCATCGACGCGCGGCCGGCCGTGATCCGGGGGCGGAAGGTCAACCGGACCTGGGGCGAGGACTGGGAAAAGCTGCCCGAGCGCCATTCGGCGGCGGATTTCGACAGGCTTCCGAAAGCACCCTGAGCGGTTGAGCCGGCCCGGGCCTTCGCCTAGGCTGGCCTTCCACAAGGAGAGGTGCCATGGCCACAGCCCGCATTGCCGTCGTCACCGGAGCCGCAGGCGGCCTGGGGCGGGCCTTCGTTGACCGGCTCATGGCCGATGGGCTGACCGTCGTCGGGGTGGACATCGACGGCGCGGCGCTGCTGGCAATGGCGGCGGATCGCGCAGGCTTCGTCCCCGAGGCGGTGGACCTGACCGACCCCGAGGCGATTGCCGACCTGTTCGGGCGACTGGTCACGCGGTTCGGCGGGGTGGATGCGCTGGTGAACAATGCCGGAACCTGCTTCATGTCGGACTTCCCCGACATCCCGGCAGCGGAGCTCGACCGGCAGATGCAGATCAACTTCCATTCGGCCTTCCATTGCTGTCAGCAGGCGGTGAAGGCGATGGCGGGGCGGCCGGGGGTGCGCAAGATCGTCAACATCTCGTCGAACGGCGCCTACAACTTCGATGTCTTCGACCCGCCGCATTACCGGGCCTCGAAAGCGGCGATGGACACGCTGACCAAGGATCTCGCGCGGCGCTATGCACGCGAGAGGATCGCGGTCAACTCGATCGCCCCGGCGATGACCGAGACGCCGCTCTTCGACGTGCTGACCGAGGAGGTGCTGGCGAAGGCGATCAGCGCCATGCCGCACGGGCGGGCGATGCGGCCGGACGAGATTGCGGCCTGGGTGGGGTTCCTCATCTCGCTCGCGGGGGACGTGTCGTCGGGCAATGTCATCATCCTGAACCAGGGGCGCGACGTGCGGTGAGGGGGGCCGGATTTCTTCGAGGAAATCTGCAAGGGTTTCGGAAAACCCTTGCCCGCCCGGAGCACCGATGAAGGTCACCATTCACAAGCTGTTCGACTATCTCCTGGAGACCACCGCGCAGGACCCGCCGGAGTGTTTCATCGGCTTCTCCCTCGCCCGCTCGCCACGTCTGAAGGACTTCCTGCCCGACCTCGACCCCGACCTGTCGCTGGACTGGAACGGCAAGAGCTTCCTCGGCCTGCCCGTCCTGCGGCAGCGCGTGCTGGATCAGGCGGGGCTGGGCCTGCCGCCGGACTCGGTCCTCGTCACGGCAGGGGCGGCAGAGGCGAACTATCTTCTGTTCCGGCAACTTGTGACCGCCGGGGACGAGATCATCACCGAGGCGCCCGGCTGGCCGCAGGCGGGGGTCATGGCCAGGGCCATCGGGGCACGGCTGGTCGAGGTGGCGCGGGACGAAGCGCGCGGCTGGTGGCTCGACCCGGATGCGGTGGCCCGGGCGATCACGCCCCGGACGCGGATGATCTTCCTGACCAACCCCAACAACCCGACCGGGCGGCTGATCCCGGAGGTCGAGCTGCGCGCCCTGGCCGATCTGGCCGAGCGGCATGGCATCTGGCTGGTGGTGGACGAGGTCTATGCGGGGCTGGAGTGGAGCGGACCACGCCCACCCGCCGTTGCCGGGATGACGCGGTTCGGGATCACCACGGGGTCGGTGTCGAAGGCGCTCGGCTTGCAGGGACTGCGCACCGGCTGGATGGTCTGCCAGTCGCCGGAGGTGATCCGCGACGCGATGATCCTGCGCGAGAACGGGTCGGAAATCATGAACATCCTCGGGGAACACATCGCCGAAGTGGCGCTGCGGCCCGCCCGGCTGGCGGCCGCCCTGTCCCGCGCGCGCGACGAGGGGCGGGCGACGCTGGACCTGCTCGACCGCTTTGTCGCCGACGAGCCGCGGCTGTCCTGGCATCGCCCGCAGGCCGGTCTGACAGGCCTGGCCCGGCTGGAGGGGGCCGACGGCGAATCGCTGGCCCGCACCCTGTTGCGGCCGCCCTACCGGACCTTCCTGCTGCCCGGCTCGGCCTACGGATTGCCGCACCATGTCCGCATCGGGGCGGGCGGTGGGCCGGAAGCGCGCCTCAACGAAGGTTTAGACCGGCTTTCCGCTGCCTTGCGCGAGCTGCCGGATCGCTCAACCATCTGAAAGATCTGGTGTTATCCGATAGCAGGCGCGCGTTCTTCCCTAGCGCGGGACTGATTTTGCCTAGCGTGAGCCGGATGCCCATCACTCATGGCATCGGCCCGGCTGCCTCGGGTCACTCACGAAAGGACATGCCATGCTGCTCACGTTCAACGCTGCCAAGACCACCCTGCTTGCCGGCCTGACCGCGCTTTCCGTCGCCGCCGTTCCCGCCAGCCCGGCGCTTGCCTGGGGCGACAGGGAACAGGGCTTCGTCGCCGGTGTCGCAACCGCGGTGATCGTCGACGAGATCATCAAGAACCGTCGCGCCCGGATGGCGGCCCCGGTCCATGTCGTCCCGGCGCCGACCTTCGTCGAGCCGCGCCACACCTATGTCGAGCCGCGCCGCACGGTCGGCACCTCGATCCATTCGACCCCGGCCGCCCGCGCCTTCCAGAGCTATTCCCTGTCGGAACGCAAGGCGATCCAGCGCAATCTGCGCGCCTGGGGCTATTACCGCGGCGGGATCGACGGCGCCTTCGGGCCGGGCACCTACAATGCGATCGTG
>JBKBRG010000141.1:0-6317 GCA_046292325.1 Tabrizicola sp. | reverse complement strand
GTGCGGATCTCGACGCCCCGGGAGGTCAGGCGTTGCAGCCAGGCGCGCAGAAGCGGCGAGGCCTACATCGCCACGGGAAAGACGCGGCCGGAGGATCCCGTATATACATCTTGCCCAAGGGTGCGGCACCAGTCCTGCACCTCAGGCGGGCCGAACTCCATCAGCATCGGGCGGAGGTGGGGGCAGTCGTAGCGGGAGACGAAGGTCTCTCGATCCTCGTCCTTGGTGACGTTCAGGCCGGATTTCCCGGCCATCAGGAACTTGCGCGCGACGGTTGGTTTGGCTTCGCAGACAATGACTTGCGCGTCACGCTTCACAAGCTCACCTGCGGCCATCAGTCCGGCGGGGCCTGCGCCGACGACGAGGGCGTCAGGCGTTTCAGCTGCCGGGTGCATTGCGCAGTTCGACGACGCGATGGGGGTAGGGCATCTGGATCCCGGCCTCTTTCAGGGCATTCCAGATCGCGAAAAGGACAGGGGAGCCATACTTGTTCTTGCCGTCGTCGATGCCGGCCACCCAGTATTCCACGGCGAAGTCCACCGAGGATTCGCCAAAGCCGCGAAGCTCGCAATCCGGGCCGTCAGGCGATTGCAGGATGAAGGGCAGCTTCGATACAGCGCGTTCGACAATATCGGGCACGATGTTAATATCCGTATCGTAACTCACTGAAAACAGGGCCTCATATCGGTTGGCGCTGCCCTGGTCAGAGTAGTTGACGACGCGGCTGGTGATGAAATGTTCGTTCGGGACGACGATCCACTTGCCGTCGAAGGTTTCCAGCACGCAGGCGCGGGCGGTCATCTTGACGATGGTGCCCTTCTCGCCGCCGTCGAGTTCGACATAATCGCCCACGGTGGTCTGGCCTTCCAGAAGCAGGATGATCCCGGAGACGAAGTTCGCGGCGATCTGTTGCAGGCCAAGGCCGATGCCGACGCCCAGCGCACCGCCAAGGACGGCGATGGCGGTGAGGTCGATGCCCATGATCGACATGAGCAGAAGGAAGGCCGCGCCGAAGATCGCGACCTCGGAGGCCTTGATCGCCAGTTCCCGGGTGGCGGGGCGCAGGTCGGGCTGTGCCTTGATGTAGCCGGCGGACTGGCGGTTGGACCAGCCGCCGAGCCAGAAGAGAAGCGCCCCGGCGATGGCGCCGCGGATCAGGGACAGGGCGGTGAACTGGATGTGGCCCAGGTTCACCCGGGCCGCGTCCAGCCAGGCCGTCACCTCATCCAGCACGTTCAGCGCGTGCAGCGCCATCACGGGAAGAAGGACGTAACGGCCCATCAGCCTGAGGAAGCCGGAGGGAAGCACCCTGCGGACCAGCTCGACGGCCGCGAGGAGGAGGAAGATGCGCTTGCCGAAAGCGATGACTTCCCCGCTGCCGAAGGCGGCGCGGGTCAGGCCCTCGCCCACGGCGGTCAGGGCATAGGCGAGGAGGGGCAGCAGCAGCGGCAGGAATTGCAGCGCAAAGCGGCGGAGCCGCGCGAGGACATGCGTCGCCTCGGGCTTTGGGGTGACGCTGCGTTCGAGGGCGGGCGTCAGGCGGCGCGACAGCAGGGTGGCAAGGATGTAGGCGGCGATCAGAAGGCCGAACTGCATCAGGGCGGGCGGCGAGGAGAGCCAGCCGAGCGCGGTATCCACGGCCTCTTGCAGCCAGATTTGCAGCCGGTCCAAGGCTTATCTCCGGTTATGGGCGATGCGCCCGATGGTGTTGAGCAGGATCTGCGCCGCGAGAATCGCGGTGGTGCCGGAATGGTCGTAGTCGGGGGCGACTTCCACCAGGTCGATGCCGATGATGTTGCCCTGCCTGGTGAGGCCGTCGATCAGCTCCAGCACCTCGTAATACAGGAATCCGCCGTGCGAAGGGGTGCCGGTGCCCGGCGCGATCGAAGGGTCGAAGCCGTCGATGTCGAGGGTCAGGTAATAGTCCACGCCTTTCGGGATGCGGGCGAGCGTCGCCTCCACCCCCAGTTTGCGGACCTGGCGGACCGACAGGATGTCGTCGCCCATGGCGCGGGCGGCCTCGTAGCCGTCCTTCGCGGTGGAACTGACGTTGCGGATGCCCAGGGCGGTGATGCCCCTGACGTGGTCCTGTTCGGCGGCCCGGCGCATCGGGTTGCCGTGGCCATGGCGGACGCCGTGGCGCACATCGACGAAATCGAGGTGGGCGTCGATCTGGACGATGTGCAGCGGGCGGCCCGCGAACGCGCGGATGCAGGGGATGTTGACGGAGTGGTCTCCGCCCAGCACCACGGGGACCGCTCCGGCGGCGAGGATCGCGCGGACGCCGGTTTCTATGTTGGCGTGCGAGGTTTCGGTGTCGGTGTGGACGATGTCGGCATCGCCGATGTCGAGGATCCTGACGCCTTCGAGGTAGGTCACGTCGTCCTCGTGGTCATAGGCCCCGGCATGGCCGAAGGAGAACAGCGTCGAAGCCTCGCGGATGGCGCGGGGGCCGAAGCGGGCGCCGGCACGGAACTGGGTGCCGAAGTCGAAGGGCGCGCCGAGGATGGCGAAGTCGGCGTCGATGGCGGACCAGTCGGGCTGGTAGGGGTTCTTGCCGAAGGTCGAGATACCGACGAAGGGCAGGTTCAGGCGGCCTGTGTCGTAGGCATTGGTCATGGCGTGTTCCCGTTCGTCATGCGTTTCAGGGCCGCCACATGCCCCGGATCGGCGGCGAGCGCATGTTCGGCCAGCGACATGGCGGTGTCCATCAGGGACGAAGGCTCGCAGATGCGGTCGATCAGGCCCCAGGAAAGTGCGGTCTCGGCGTCGATCCTCTGGCCGGCAAGCAGGATCATCCTGCTGCGCGACGGGCCGATCAGGGCGGCAAGGCGTGCGGGGTCCGACGGCTGGGGGCGGTAGCCCAACCGCATGACGGGATAGAAGAAATTCGCCGCGGGCACGGCGATGCGGATGTCGCAGGCCAGTGCCGTCCCCATGGCACCCCCGGCAAGCGTGCCGTTAAGCGCGGCGATGGAGAGGCCGGGGAAGGCTGCGATGGCACCGGAGGCGGCCTCCCAGGCCGACGAGAGGCCGAGGCCGTCCCGCATCCCGTCGAGGTCGGCCCCGGCCGAGAAGACCTTGCCCTCGCCCGTCAGGATCAGGACCCTGGCGGTGGTCTGCCTGACGGCGGCGGCGATGCCTTGCAGCATCGGCTCGGTCAGCGCGTTCGCCTTTTCGGGGCGGGCAAGCGTAATCGTGCGGCAGTTGCCCTGGTCTTCGACCCGTATCATCCGTCCCCCGTCCGACCTTCCCGACCCATGCGCCCGCCAACCCAGGGAATCCCTTGACGCACACCCGACGAGATAGAAAGGTTGCGCCCGCGAATTCAACCCGAAAGGCAAAAGCCATGACCCGCTCCCTCACCTGTTCCTCTGCGATCGGTCTTGTTTTCCTTGCCACCTCGGCCGGTGCCGACGTGACCCCGCAGGAGGTCTGGGCAAGCTGGCAGGCCATGCTGACCTCGGCCGGGCAGGAGCTGACGGTCCGCAATACCGCCGACAGCGGGAACACGGTGGAAGTGACCGGACTGGAAGTCGCCTACACGGACCAGATGGGCGGCAGCGCCGCGGTCTCGTTCGACAAGGTGACCTTCGCGGCCAATGGCGACGGCACGGTGACGGTGACCATGCCGGACAGCTATCCGCTGCAGATGGCCTTCCCGGCCGAGGACGACGGTCCCGGCTCGATGAAGCTGACCGTCAGGCAGCCGGGCATGAAGATCGTGGCGGGGGGCAGCGCGACCGAGACGAGCTATGACTTCAACGCGCCCAGCGTCGCGATCACGCTGGACGAGATCACCGACGCCGACGGCAAGGTGCTGGATACGAAGGGAGATCTGACGCTGGCCGGAATGACCGCCCGCTACATGGTGGCGCGGGACGGCGACAAGACCAATCTGGAGTCCAGCTTCCAGGCGGGGTCGATGCAGTTCAACCTTTCCGGCGCGGATGCCAGCGACGGGAATGGCGGCCGTGGCGCGGTCATGCTGACCCTGAACGATCTGACCGGGGCGACCAAGGGCACCTTCCTCGGCGCAGACGTGATGGCCAACCTGGCCGTGGCGCTGAATTCCGGCTTCACCATGGATTCCACCTTCAGTTTCGGCGCCCTGACGATGAACGTCGATGTCGAAGAGGCGGCGGGCCCGACGAAGGTGGCGGCGACCGCCACGGGTGGCGGCTTCGTGCTGGCGATGGACAAGACCCGGATGAATTACGGCACCTCGCTGAACGGTGGCAAGTTCACCGTCTCGGGCCCCGAGATTCCCTTCCCGCAGGTCGAGCTGGCCTTTGCCGAAAGCGGGTTCAACCTGCTGATGCCGGTGTCGAAATCGGACAACCCGCAGGATTTCGCCTTCCTGACGAAGTTCGTCGATTTCACCGTGTCCGAGGACATCTGGGCCATGGTCGATCCCGGCGCCACGCTGTCGCGCGAGCCTGCGACGGTGATCGTGGACCTGAAGGGCTCTGGCAAGTGGAAGCAGGACATCATGGACCCGGCGGTGCAGATGGACGGGGCAGAGCCGCCGGGCGAGCTGAACAGCCTGGACCTGGTGCAGGTGCTGGCCAAGGCGGCGGGCGCCGAGGTTTCGGCCACGGGCGGGCTGACCTTCGACAACAGCGACATGACGACCTTCGGCGGCATGCCGCGGCCGGATGGCAAGATCAGCATCGGGATCAAGGGCGCGAACAAGCTGGTCGAGAACCTGATCTCGCTGGGCATCCTGAGCGAGGATGACGCGATGGGCTTCCGCATGGGGCTGGCGATGTTCGCGCGGCCGGGGGCGGGGCCGGACGAGCTGACCTCGGAGATCGAGTTCAAGGAGGGCGGGCTTTTCGCGAACGGACAGCGGCTGCAATAAGGGCCGCGGGGCATCCCGCGGCCTTGCACAGGGTCGCGGGCGGGGCTACCTGAGCGGAAGATCATGGGGAATCCGCGATGACGCCCAGCCTTGCCGACCTGAGCCATGCCCTTCTGGACGCTGCCCGCAAGGCCGGTGCCGACAGTGCCGATGCGCTGGCGGTGGGCGGCACCGCCCTGTCGATCGAGATCCGCAAGGGTGCGCTGGAAACGGCGGAGCGGTCCGAAGGCGTGGAGATCGGCCTGCGCGTGCTGATCGGCCGGCGTCAGGCCTGCGTTTCGGCCTCGGACACGTCGGATGCCACGATCCGGGCGCTGGCCGAACGCGCCGTGGCGATGGCCCGCGAGGCCCCCGAGGATGCGACGGCCGGCCTTGCCGAGGCGGATCAGCTGGCCTCGGGCTGGGATCTGGCGGCGCTGGACCTGGCCGATCCGGCAGGCGAGCCCGCGGCGGCGTTGCTGGAAGCCCAGGCCCGGGCGGTCGAGGCGGCGGCGCTGGAGTCCGCCGGGATCACGCAGGTCGAGGCAGCGGCGAGCTACAGCCGGCGGGCGCTGCACCTGGCGGCGACGAACGGGTTCTCGGGCGGCTACGGCCGCACCTCGACCAGCCTTTCGGCGGTGGCCTTCACCGGGCAGGGCACCGAGATGCAGCGCGATCATGCCGGCGAGGGGCGCGTATACGCCTCTGACATGCCCTCGGCGGAAGAGATCGGGCGCCTGGCAGCCGAGCGGACCCTGGCCCGCGTGGGATCGGTGAAGCCCCGGACCGGCACCTATCCGGTGGTCTATGACGAACGGGTGGCGGCCTCGCTGGTCGGGCATCTGTTGTCGGCGATCAACGGGACCTCGATTGCGCGCGGATCAAGCTGGGCGCGGGATCTCCTGGGCAAGCAGGTTCTGCCCAAGGGCCTGTCGCTGATCGAGGACCCGCACCGGCCACGGATCGGGTCGTCCCGACCCTTCGACGGCGAGGGGCTGGCGACCCGGCGTCGCGAGATCGTGGCGGACGGAGTGCTGACCGGCTGGGTGCTGGACCTGGCGACGGGGCGCAGGCTGGGGATGCCGTCCACGGCCAACGCGATGCGGGGAACCTCGGCGCCGCCCTCGCCCTCGACCACGAACATCGACCTGACGCAAGGGGTCGTCAGCCGCGAGGACCTGCTGAAGCAGATGGGGACGGGGCTGCTGGTGACCTCGATGATCGGGTCCACGATCAACCCGACGACGGGGGATTATTCGCGCGGGGCGTCGGGCTTCTGGGTAGAGAACGGTGAACTGGCCTATCCGGTTCACGAATGCACCATCGCGGGCAACCTGCGCGACATGCTGCTGCGGATCATCCCCGCGAACGACGCGCGGGCGCATCTTTCGACGCGGGTGCCGTCGATCCTTGTGGACGGGATGACCCTTGCCGGCGCGTGACCTGGCCCTTCTGACCGACGCCGCGCGCGAGG
>JBKBRG010000140.1:0-6337 GCA_046292325.1 Tabrizicola sp. | reverse complement strand
CGGAACCCGGCCCCTGGGACGAACCGCTGGACATGCGCCACCCCGAGGATGCTCAGATCCGCCTGGCGCGCCAGATCGCGGGCTGGATCCGCGACCAGCTGGACCAGGGCACGCAGATCCCGCAGGCGGCGCGCGACGGCGGTGTGACCGAGCGGCCGGTGCGGCCCGGCGACTTCCTGATCCTCGTCCAGCGCAGGACCGGGGTGTTCCACGATCTCATCCGCGCCTGCAAGGAGGCCGGACTGCCCATCGCCGGGGCCGACCGTCTGCGCCTTGGTGGCGAACTCGCCGTGCGCGACCTTTCGGCGCTTCTGGCCTTCCTCGACACGCCGGAGGACGACCTGTCGCTTGCCTGCGTCCTGCGCTCTCCGCTGTGCGGGTGGAGCGAGGCCGACCTCTTCCGCCTCGCGCAGCCTCGGCCCGGCTATCTCTGGCAGGCGCTGCGCGCGGATCCGGGACATGCGGAAACCCGCGCCTTCCTGGACGACATGCGCGCCCAGGCCGATTTCCTGCGCCCCTACGACCTGCTGGAACGCGTGCTGAATCGCCATGACGGCCGTCGCAGGCTGGTCGCCCGGCTGGGGCCCGAGGCCGAGGACGGGATCGACGAGCTGCTGTCGCAGGCGCTGGCCTACGAACGGGCAGAGGTGCCCAGCCTGACCGGCTTCCTTGGCTGGATGGAAACCGACGAGGTCGAGGTCAAGCGGCAGGCCGAAGGCTCGGGCGACCTGATCCGGGTGATGACGGTGCACGGCGCCAAGGGGCTGGAGGCAGAAATCGTCATCCTGCCCGAATGCACCGACTACACGCCCCCGCAGCGCGACCAGATCCAGCCCGTCCCCGGCGGCCCGGCGCTGTGGAAGATGCCCGAGGCCGAAAGCCCCGCGCTCTTGTCGGGTCTGCGGGCCGAACGGGCCGAACGCGAGGCGGCGGAACGGCTGCGGCTGCTTTATGTCGCCATGACCCGGGCGCGCTGCTGGCTGGTGGCGGCGGGCGCGGGCAAGGTGACGAAGGATGCGACCTGGCATCGTCTCATCTCGGCCGGGGTGGAGGCGGCGGGGCACGAAGCGCTTGACGGCGGCATCCTGCGCCACAGCCACGGCACCTGGCCCGCCCCGCTCCGGCAGGAGGCGTCGCAAGCCGCCCTGCCGGCGCTTCCCGGCTGGGCCAGCCGCCCGGCGCCCGAACCCCTGCGTTCCGCAGCCGTGCTGTCGCCCTCGGACCTAGGCGGCCCCAAGGCGCTTGCGGGCGAGGCGGACCTCGACGCCGAAGACGCGAAACGCCGTGGCACCGCGCTGCATCTGCTGCTGGAACGGCTCCCCGGCCTCGACCCGGCGACCTGGGCCGCCCATGCCGAGGCGCTGATCCCCGATCCCGCCCACCGCGCCGCCGCGATGTCCGAAGCCGAGGCGGTGCTGACCCGTCCCGAGCTTGCGGCCCTGTTCGGCCCCGGCAGCCTGGCCGAGGTCGCCCTGACCGCCCCCTGGCAAGGCCGCATCCTTGCAGGGTCCATCGACCGGCTTATCCTGACCCCCGACCGGGCGCTGATCGTCGATTACAAGTCGAACGCGGTGATCCCCGACCGGGCCGAGGCCGTGCCCGAAGGCATCCTCCGCCAGCTGGGCGCCTATGCCCACATGGTCGGGCAGATCTGCCCCAACCGGCGGATCGAGACGGCGATCCTCTGGACCCGTGGCCCCCTGCTCATGCCCGTCGATCCCGAGATCGTGAGTCAGGCGCTGGCCCGCACCACGATGCCTTGACCTTCCTACCCTGCCTTCATAGGCTTTTGACCCGACCAATCCCGCAGGAGAACGATCATGGGCGCCGCCACTGTCGCCGTCACCGATGCCACCTTCGATGCCGAAGTCCGCAAGTCGCCGATTCCGGTCGTGGTGGACTTCTGGGCCGAATGGTGCGGCCCCTGCCGGCAGATCGGCCCGGCGCTGGAGGAACTTGCCACCGAATACGCCGGCAAGGTCAAGATCGTGAAGGTCAACGTGGACGAGAACCCCGACAGCCCCGCCGTCCTCGGCGTGCGCGGCATACCGGCGCTGTTCCTGTTCAAGGACGGCCAGGTCGTCTCGAACAAGGTCGGCGCCGCCCCGAAGGCCGCGCTGGAGAACTGGATCAAGTCGGCGATCTGATCGCCCGACATGACCACAAGCGCCCGGCCACAGCGGCCGGGCGTTTCGTTTGCGCCGGTTGTTCGTTCGCGCAGGTTGTCAGTCGGCCCTGTCCTGCTAGACTGACAGCATGGCCCCGCTCTCGATCCTGCTGCTCGGAGGCACCGGCACCATTGGCCGGGCAACGGCACAGGCGCTGCGGGCAGATGGCCACCGCGTCACCGCGCTGATCCGCCCCTCGGCCGACGCAAGCCTTCTTCCGGGTTGCGCGATCCGGACCGGCTTGTTGCCGGATGCCCTTGCCGACGCCATGACCGGGGTGGATGCGGTCGTCTCCTGCCTTGCCTCGCGCACCGGCGAGCCCCCGGATGCCTGGGCCGTGGACTATGCCGCCAACGCGGCCGCCTTGAAGGCTGCCGTCGCGGCCGGGGTCGGGCACTTCACCCTGCTCTCTGCCATCTGCGTGCAGAAGCCGCTGCTCGAATTCCAGCGCGCGAAGCTTGCCTTCGAGGCCGAGTTGCAGGCCGCGCCGCTGGATTGGAGCATCGTCCGCCCGACGGCCTTCTTCAAATCCCTCTCCGGCCAGGTCCAGCGCGTGGCGCGGGGCAAGGCCTTCCTCGTCTTCGGCGATGGCCGCCTGACCGCCTGCAAGCCGATCTCGGACGCCGATCTCGGCCGATTCCTCGCCCTGACCCTGACCGACCCGGCAAAGCGCAACCGCATCCTGCCCGTCGGTGGTCCGGGCCCGGCGATCACCCCTCTCGACCAGGCCGCGATGCTGCAGCGTCTGACCGGCCGGCCCGTCCGCATCAGGCGCGTTCCCGTGGCGCTGATGCACGGGATCGTCGGCCTCCTCACCGTGCTGGGACCCCTGTCGCCGAAACTGAAGGCCAAGGCCCAACTGGCCCGCATCGGGCGCTACTACGCGACCGAATCCATGCTGCACTGGAACCCCGCCACCCGAAGCTACGATGCGGACGCCACGCCCGAGTTCGGCACCGACCGGATCGAGGAGCATTATGCCGCCATGCTGCGCGGCGAGGTGACGGATGACCGCGGAGCGCATGCGATCTTCTGATCCCCCTGCATCCGTTCTTTCATTCGCAGGACTTTTCCTGTATGGCCCCCGCCATCTGAGACGTGAGGCCCGCCCCCGGGGCACATGCAAAGGATACGGGGGAAGGGCGGCAATGGGGCCGCCAGATAAGGGGGGTGCCGGCAGGGGCCGGACCTCCAGAGGAAACGATACATGTTCAATGTGACCAAGAAATCGATCCAGTGGGGCAACGAAACGCTCACGCTGGAAACGGGGAAAGTTGCGCGCCAGGCGGACGGCTCGGTGATCGCGACGCTGGGCGAGACCCAGGTGATGGCCAACGTGACCTTCGCGAAATCCGCGAAGGAGGGGCAGGATTTCTTCCCGCTGACCGTTCACTACCAGGAAAAATACTACGCAGCCGGCAAGATCCCTGGCGGCTTCTTCAAGCGCGAGGCGCGGCCATCGGAGAAGGAGACGCTGGTTTCCCGCCTGATCGACCGCCCGATCCGCCCGCTGTTCGTCGACGGCTTCCGCAACGAAGTGCTGGTCATGGCGACCGTGCTGTCCTGCGACCTCGTGAATGACCCCGACATCGTGGCGATGATCGCGACTTCGGCGGCGCTGACCATTTCGGGCGTGCCCTTCAGGGGACCGATCGGCGCCGCGCGTGTCGGGTTCGTGGACGGCAAGTATGTGCTGAACCCCTCGATGGACGACATGACGCAGCTGCGCATGAAGCCCGAGCAGCGGCTCGATCTGGTGGTCGCCGGCACCAAGGAAGCCGTCATGATGGTGGAATCCGAGGCTTACGAGCTGACCGAAGATGAGATGCTCGGCGCCGTGGTGTTCGGCCATGAGCAGATGCAGCCGGTGATCGACCTGATCATCGACTTCGCCGAAGAGTCGGCGAAAGAGCCGTTCGATTTCACTCCGCCCGACTATTCGGCGCTTTACGCCAGGGTGAAGGCCGCCGGCGAAGCGCAGATGCGTGCCGCCTTCGCGATCCGCGACAAGCAGGAACGCACCAACGCCATCGAGGCTGCCGTTTCCGCGATCAAGGCCGCGATGTCCGAGGAGGATCAGGCCGACCCGAACCTCTATCCGGCGATCAAGCAGCTGGAATCGGCGGTTCTGCGCGGCGACGTGGTGAAACACGGCCGCCGGATCGATGGGCGCGACACCAAGACGGTGCGCCCGATCGTCTGCGAAACCGGCGTTCTGCCGCGCGCGCATGGCTCGGCCCTGTTCACTCGTGGTGAAACCCAGGGTCTGGTCGTGACCACGCTCGGCACGGGCGAGGATGAACAGATCATCGACGCGCTGAACGGCAACTACCGGTCGAACTTCCTCTTGCACTACAACTTCCCGCCCTATTCGGTCGGCGAGGTTGGCCGCGTCGGCTCGCCCGGGCGGCGCGAGATCGGCCATGGCAAGCTGGCATGGCGCGCGTTGCAGGCCGTTCTCCCGGCCCCGACCGACTTCCCCTACACGATCCGCGTGGTCTCCGAGATCACCGAATCGAATGGCTCGTCCTCGATGGCGTCGGTCTGCGGCGGTTCGCTGTCGATGATGGACGCGGGCGTGCCGCTGAAGGCCCCTGTCGCGGGTGTCGCGATGGGTCTGGTGCTGGAAGAGGACGGTTCCTGGGCGGTTCTGACCGACATCCTGGGCGACGAGGACCACCTTGGCGACATGGACTTCAAGGTCGCGGGGACCGCGCAGGGCATCACCTCGTTGCAGATGGACATCAAGGTTGCCGGGATCACCCCGGAGATCATGAAGCAGGCCCTGGCGCAGGCCAGGGACGGCCGTCTGCACATCCTGGGCGAAATGGCCAAGGCGATCAGCGCGCCGCAGGGCTTCAGCGAATACGCGCCGAAGATCGAAACGATGACCATTCCGACCGACAAGATCCGTGAAGTGATCGGGTCCGGCGGCAAGGTCATCCGCGAGATCGTGGAAACCTCGGGCGCCAAGGTCGACATCAACGACGACGGCGTGATCAAGATCGCCTCGAACGACCAGAAGGCCATCAAGAAGGCCTATGACATGATCTGGTCGATCGTGGCCGAACCCGAAGAGGGCCAGATCTACACCGGCAAGGTGGTGAAACTGGTCGATTTCGGCGCCTTCGTGAACTTCTTCGGCAAGCGCGACGGTCTGGTCCACGTCTCGCAGATCGCCAACAAGCGCCTGAACCACCCGAACGAGGTTCTGAAGGAAGGCCAGGAGGTCAAGGTCAAGCTGCTGGGCTTCGACGACCGCGGCAAGGTGCGCCTTGGCATGAAGATGGTCGACCAGGAGACCGGCGAGGAGATCGTCGAGAAGAAGGAAGAAACCGCCGAGGGCTGATTCCGTCGCCCCGGACCGAATGCGAAGGCCCCGGTGCAGCGCGCCGGGGCCTTTTCCGTTCCGCCGGTCCCGAGATCCGGCCTCAGGTCGCGGCCAGTTTCGCGGCACCAAGGTCGAAGGTCTCGCCCGGGAAGAACTTCGCCAGCCGGATGTCGGCCGATCGCGCATGCCCCTCCATTCCCTCCAGTCGCGAGATGCGGGCCGTGGCCTCGGCCAGGGGACGGGCGGCGTCGCGGGTGGCCCGCTGCCAGGTCACCGTCTTCATGAACTTGTGGACGGAAAGCCCGCCCGTATAGCGCGCGGCCCCCGAGGTCGGCAGGACGTGGTTCGGCCCCGAGGTCTTGTCGCCGAAGGCGACGGTGGTTTCCTCGCCCAGAAACAGCGAGCCATAGGCACGCAGCCGGTTCAGCCACCAGTCCAGATCCCGCGCCTGGACATGCAGATGTTCGGGTGCCTGAGCATCGGCGACCTGCGCCATCTCCTCGCGATCCGCGCACAGGATGACTTCGGCCATGTTGTCCCAGGCGGCGCGGGCGCTTTCGCGGTTCACCGGCGGAAGCGTCTCGATCAGCCCCGGCACCAGGCCGATCACCTTCTGCGCCAATGCCTCGTCATCCGTCACCAGCCAGACCGGCGAGTTGTAGCCATGCTCGGCCTGGCCCACGAGGTCGGCGGCCACCATCTCGGCGTCGGCGCTGCCGTCGGCCACGACCATGCTGTCGGTCGGGCCCGCGAACATGTCGATGCCGACCAGGCCGAACAGCATCCGCTTCGCCTCGGCGACATACTGGTTGCCGGGGCCGACCAGCATGTCCGCCTT
>JBKBRG010000139.1:0-6339 GCA_046292325.1 Tabrizicola sp. | reverse complement strand
TGCGCCCCGGCTTCGAGAAGGTCGCGCACCTGCCCGACGCGGAAATCCTTCAGGCGCTGGAGAAGCAGGCGGTGCTGACCAGCCTGGAGAACCTGCTGACCTTTCCCTTCGTCCGTGCGGCGGTCGAGGACGACCGGCTGACGCTGCACGGGTTGTGGAACAACACCGGCGAAGGGCTGCTTGAGGCCTATGATCCGGCGCGGGGCGGGTTCTTCGCGGTCTGAGGCCTGACGCCGGACCCTGCCGACTTTGGTCGGATACGCACCGGGCGCGGTCGCGCCTATTGTCGGCCCATGCGCGCGCTGCTCTGCCTTTTCTGGCTATGCCTCACGGCCGTCTTGGCGGCGGCCGATCCCAGCCCGCGCGACCGGATCGCGGCCCTGATCGTGCCGCCCTATGCCCTGGGCGAGGCGCTGGACGATCGCGGGCTCTACAGCCTGCTCAATTCGGGCGGGGCCGAGGCGGGCTATGTGTTCGAGACCGGACCCCTTGCGCCCCTTCCGGGGTTTTCCGGCGCGCCGATCAACCTTCTGGTGATGATCGACCTGCAGGGCACCTTCATCGATGTCCGGCTTCTGGACCATAACGAGCCGATCTTCGTCTCGGGCCTGGGCGAAGCACCGCTGCTGAAGTTCCTCGAACAGTATCGCGGCCATTCGATCAACGAACCGCTCGTCGTCGGCACGCCCTATGGCGCGGGCGGAGGGGCCGATCTCGTCTATCTCGACGGGGTCACCAAGGCCACGGCCTCGGTCCGCATTGCGCATGAATCGATCCTGGCCGCGACGCTTGCCGTCGCGCGCGAACGGATGCAGGGCATCCGCTCCGCCCCGCCGGCGCGGCCCGACCCGGACCATGACGAGGCCCTGACCTGGCAGGATCTGGTCGCCCAGGGCATCGCCCGCAACCTGCGCGTTACCAATGCCGCGGCCGATGCCGCCTTTGCCGGCACGATCTGGGCCAGCGACGACCCCGAGGCGCAGGCCGATCCGCAGGGGCTCTACCTCGATCTCTGGGCGGTGGACCTCGGGCCGCCCGCGATCGCCCGCGCGGTGCTGACCCCGGAAAGCCTGGAGGAGCTCGACCGCTTCCTCGCCGTCTCGCCGCAGGACGAGCCGATCCTGGTGATCGACACCGCGCGGCACGGCCTCGTCTCTGCCGACTTCGTGCGCAACACCGCGCCCGATCTCCTGTCGGCCACCCAGGGCGGCCTGCCCGTCGCGCTGCGCGATGCGGACCTGCTGTTCGAGACGCTGCCGGGCGTTCCCGAAGGCAGCGCGATGATCCTGCGCATCGACCGCCGGCTCGGCTTCGATCCGGCCGCCGACTGGCAGCTGTCGGCCACCGCGCTGCGCGAGCATGGCCAGTTCCAGCCCGAGGTCGGCAGCGCGCATTTCGCCCTGACGCTCGCCGCGCCGGAACGCTTCTTCCTGCGCGAGACGCCGCCCGAGAAGCTCGCGCCTTGGCGCGAGGCGATCCTGAACCGGCAGGCGGATCTGGGACTGCTGGCCGGGTTCCTGGGGCTCTTGCTTCTGGCGCTCGGCCCCGGCATGAACCGGCTGGCCGACCATCCGCTGTTCACGCCGCTGCGGCTGATGGCGCTGGCGGTCACGGCGGGCTTCGTCGGCTTCTGGGGGCAGGGCCAGTTGTCGATCGTCACCCCGCTGGCCACGCTGCGCACGGCTCTGGACGGGGGATCGCTGGCCTTTCTCCTCTACGATCCCTTCTCGCTCCTGGTCTGGGCGGTGACGATCCTCGGCTTCGTGCTCTGGGGCCGGGGGCTGTTCTGCGGCTGGCTCTGCCCCTTCGGCGCGATGCAGGAATTCGCCCACCATCTGGGCCGCCTTCTCCGCCTGCCGCAGTGGGAGCCCCCGTCACGCTGGGACGGTCGGCTGAAATGGCTCAAGTATGGTCTCCTCGCGGCGCTCGTCGGCGTCACGCTGTTTGCCCCGGGCCATCTCGACACCGCGGCCGAGGTCGAACCCTTCAAGACCGCGATCACCACCTTCTTCCTCCGCGAGGCGCCTTATGTCGCCTATGCCGCGCTGTGGCTGGGGTTGGGGCTGTTCACCTTCAAGGGCTTCTGCCGCTGGGTCTGCCCGCTCGGCGCGCTGATGGCCATCGGCGGGCTGGTCCGGGGCCGCGACTGGATCGCGCGGCGCAAGGAATGCGGCGCGCCCTGCCAGCTCTGCCGGGTGCGCTGCCGATACGGGGCGATCAAGGCAACGGGGGCCGTGCAGTATTCCGAATGCTTCCAGTGCCTCGACTGCGTGACGATCCACAATTCGCCCGCCGCCTGCGTGCCCCTGGTCCTGGCGGGCAAGGGCCGTGCGCTGCCAGCCTCGGCACCGCCCGCCCTGCGCGAGGCCCGGACATGAACCGCCGCCGCTTCCTCGCCCTTGCCGCCGCCGCGCTCGCCGCCCCGGCATCGGCAGAGACACGCTGGCAGGGCCGGGCCTTCGGGGCGGACTGCGGGCTGGTCCTTCGTGGCCCGCCGCGCGCGGCCGAGGCGGCGCTGGCCGGTCTGCCCGTGCTGATCGACCGGATCGAGGCCGAATTCTCGCTGCACCGCCCTTCGGCCCTGACCAGGCTGAACGCCACCGGGCGGCTTGCCGATCCCTCGCCCGCCTTCCGCGCGTTGGTCGAACTTGCCGATGCCGTCCACCGCCTGACCGGCGGCGCTTTCGATCCCAGCGTGCAGCCGCTCTGGCAGGCGGCGGCCGAGGGGCGCGCCGTCTCTGGCCCGATCGGCTGGCACCGCGTCCGTCGCGACGGCGGCATTGCGCTGGACACCGGCATGGCGCTGACCTTCAACGGCATCGCCCAGGGCTTCGGGGCCGATGCCGTCCGCGCCCATCTCGCCGCCCACGGCTTTGACCACGCGCTGATCGACATGGGCGAGACGGCGGCGCTTGGCGGCCCCTTCCGTCTGGGTCTGATCGACCCGGTGCATGGCCAGCTCGCCAGCCGCAGCCTGGCCGGCACGGCGATCGCCACCTCCTCGCCCATGGCGACGCTGGTCGGCGGTCAGCCGCATATCCTGCACCCGCTGGGCCTGCCGGCGCTCTGGTCCACCGTTTCGGTCGAGGCGACCACGGCCACCCTCGCCGATGCCCTGTCCACCGCGCTGGTATTCCTTCCGGCCGACCGTATCGCACGCCTCCGTCACCCCGGCCTGATCCGCGTCACGCTGATCGACCCGGACGGCAACCTGACCACGATCTGACCATCGGGCGCCTCTCTGCCCCCTCCGTGGGGGAGGGAGGGGGTGGGGGCACCCCTTTCAGGCAGCAAGGCCCGGCGGATCGCTCCGCCGGGCCACCGCATCCCTAAAGCCGGGTCAGCCCGCCGCGGTCACCGCGCGCCCGGTCAGCACCTTGACCAGGTTCGCCCGATAGGCGGCCGAGCCGTGCAGGTCCGAGATCATCCCCGCCGGATCCACGCTCAGCCCCGACAGCGCCGAGGCCGAGAAGTCGGCCGACAGCGCCCGTTCGGCCTCGGCCCAGCGGAACACGCCGTCATTGCCCGCGCCGGTCACGCCGACCCGGACGCCATTGGCGAACTTGGCCACGAAGACCCCGGTCAGGGCAAAGCGGCTGGCGGGCTGGTTGAACTTCACATAGGCCGCCTTCTGCGGGATCGGGAAGATGACGCTGGTCACGAACTCGCCCGCTTCCAGCGCCGTGGTGAACAGGCCCTGGAAGTAGTCATCCGCCGCGATCCTGCGCCGGTTGGTCACCACCGTCGCGCCCGAGGCCAGCACGGCAGCCGGATAGCAGGCCGCCGGGTCGTTGTTGGCGATCGACCCGCCGATGGTGCCGCGCGACCGCACCGCCGGATCGCCGATGCCCCCGGCCAGGGCCGCCAGCGCGGGGTAATGGGCCCTGGCTTCCCTGGCGACAACGGCATGGGGCGTCGCCGCGCCGACATGCAGCCCGCCCTCGCCCATGCAGACGCCCTGCATCTCCTTGATGCCGGTCAGGCTGACCAGAACGGCAGGGGCCGCCAGACGCTGCTTCATCGTCGGGATCAGCGTCTGCCCGCCCGACAGGGCCTGTGCGCCCTCGGCAGCCAGCGCCTTGGCCGCTTCGGCGATGGTCGAGGGCTTTGCGAACTCGAAGTTGTGCATCGGTAATCCCCCTTACCCGTTGATGGCCGACCAGACCCGCGACGGCGAGACCGGCATGTCGATATGCGTGACGTGGGTGTAGCCCCCCCGGTGCAGCGCATCGATCACCGCGTTGACCACCGCCGGGGGCGAGCCGATGGCCCCCGCCTCGCCGCAGCCCTTCACCCCGAGCGGGTTGTGCGTGCAGGGCGTCTGGCAGCTGTAGTCCACGTTGTAGAACGGCACGTCCTCGGCCCGCGGCATCGGATAGTCCATGTAGGACCCCGTCAGCAGCTGGCCGCTCTCGTCATAGGCGGTGAACTCGCACAGCGCCTGGCCGATGCCCTGGCCCACGCCGCCATGCACCTGACCCTCGACCACCATCGGGTTCATCACGTTGCCGAAGTCGTCGGCGCAGTGGAAGGCCACCACGTCCACCTTGCCGGTCTCCGGGTCCACCTCGACCTCGCAGATGTAGGCCCCGGCGGGATAGGTGAAGTTGGCCGGATCGTAGAAGGCCGTCTCCTCCAGCCCCGGCTCCAGCGTCTCCAGCGGATAGTTGTGCGGGACATAGGCCGAGAAGGCGATCTCGCCGAAGGTCTTGGACTTGTCGGTCCCCGCGACGCTGAACTTGCCGTCCTCGAAGGTGATGTCGCCCTCGCTGGCCTCCAGCATGTGGGCGGCGATCTTCTTGCCCTTGGCGATGATCTTGTCCACCGCCTTCGCCATCGCCGTGCCGCAGACCGCCAGCGACCGGGACCCGTAGGAGCCCATCCCGAACGGGATCTTCGAGGTGTCGCCATGCACGATCTCGACCGAGGATTCCGGGATCCCCAGCTTTTCGGCGACGATCTGCGCGAATACCGTCTCGTGGCCCTGGCCGTGGCTGTGCGCCCCGGTCATCACGCTGATGTTTCCGGTCGCGTTCACCCGCACGGTCGCCGCGTCGTATAGGCCCACGCGCGACCCGAGGACACCGACCAGATGCGAGGGCGCGATGCCGCAGGCCTCGATCCAGGTGGACAGCCCCATGCCGCGCAGCTTGCCCCGCGCACGGGACTCTGCCGCCCGCTTCTCGAACCCGGCCACGTCGGCGATCTGCATCACCTTGTCCAGCGTGGCGTGGTAGTTGCCGGTGTCATAGACCAGCCCGACCGGGGTCGTGTAGGGGAACTGGTCCGGCGTCAGCAGGTTCTTCCGCCGCACCTCGAACGGATCGAGGTTCAGCTCACGGCACATCTTGTCGATGACCCGCTCCAGGCTGAAGGTCGCCTCGGGGCGGCCCGCGCCGCGGTAGGCGTCCACCGGGGCCGTATTGGTGAAAACGGTTTTCACGTTCACATAGACATGCGGCACCTTGTAGGGCCCGGCCATCAGCGTGCCGTGCAGGAAGGTCGGCGTCGCGGTCGAGAAGTTCGACAGATAGGCGCCCACGTTCGCCAGCGTCTCGGTGCGGATCGCCAGGATCTGGCCGTCCTTGGTGCAGCCGAGCTCGATCTTCGTCACATGGTCGCGGCCATGCGCGTCGGTCAGGAAGGATTCGCTGCGCTCGGCCGTCCAGCGCACCGGGCGGCCCAGCTTCTTCGCCGCCGCCAGCACCAGCGCCTCTTCGCCGTAGTGATAGATCTTCGAGCCGAAGCCGCCGCCCACGTCCGGGGCCACCACCGTCAGTTTGTTCTCGGGGATGCCCAGCACGAAGGCCGCCACCAGCAGCCGGGTCAGGTGCGGGTTCTGGCTGGTCGTCGTCAGCTTGTAGTCGCCCGTCCCCGGGTTGTATTCGCCGATCGACGCCCGCGGCTCCATCGCGTTCGGCACCAGACGGTTGTTCACCAGCTCCAGCGTCACGACATGCGGCGCGGCCTTCATCGCCGCGTCAACAGCGGCGCGGTTGTCCTCGATCCAGCCCCAGTCGAAGCAGAGGTTGTCCGGGATCTCGTCATGCACGCGGTTCGAGGGATCGGCCACCGCCTTGCGCATGTCGATGATCGCGGGCAGTTCCTCGATCACGCTGTCCGCCGCCAGCTGCTCGGCCGCGTCCCTGGCCTGGGCGTAGGTCTCGGCCACCACGGCGGCATAGGCGTCGCCCACATGGCGCACCTTGCCGTGCGCCAGGACCGGGCGCTTGGGTTCGCGCATCGGCGTGCCGTCGCGGCTGTTGATCAGCCAGCCCGCCGGGTTGCCGCCCACGTCCTTGAAATCCTCGCCGGTGAAGACGGCCAGCACGCCCGGCA
>JBKBRG010000138.1:0-6339 GCA_046292325.1 Tabrizicola sp. | reverse complement strand
CGACTGTGAACGGTGAGACGGGCACCATGATGCGGGTTGTTCATCCTTGCGGGTCCTCGGCTGGAGTTTGGCGATTGCAGCCTAACCCCGTTCCGGGTGAACAACCTCCTGAGATTTCACATCTAGAACGACCGAAGGCCAAGAATTTTCGGCGAAAATTCTTGGCGGCCCTCGCGCCTCGTGGCAGAATGTTCACTTTATGTTCGTCCCCGAGTCGCCCCCTTGCCCTTCGTCGAACTTTCCGCGCTGACGAATTTCACCTTTCTCACCGGGGCCTCCCACCCCGAGGAGATGATGCTGCGCGCCGCCGGGATGGGGATGCCCGCGCTGGCCGTGGCGGATGTGAACTCGGTCGCAGGCATCGTCCGCGCCCATGCCAAGGCGCGCGAGCTTGCCCGCGACGGCGGCCCGCAGATCCGCCTGATCCCCGCCACGCGCATCGTGCTGACCGACGGTTTCCAGGTCACCTGCCTGCCCCGCGACCGCGCCGCCTGGGGCCGTCTCTGCCGCCTTCTCAGCCTCGGCCGGCTGCGGGCCGAAAAGGGCGACTGCCGGCTGGACCTGCCCGACCTCCTCGACTGGGGCGAGGGGATGGAGATGCTGATCCTGCCCGAGGACCAGCGCCTGACGCTTGCCATGACGGGCGAAACCGCCGATCCGAAGCTCTGGCAAGCCCATGCCCGCAGCCTTGCGCAACGCTTCCCCGGTCAGGTCTCCCTCGCCATGGCCCCGCGCTATGACGGGCAGGACGCGATCCGCTTGCAGCACCTCAGCCGGCGCGCAGAGGCCCTGAAGATCCCCACCGTCGCCACCGCGCTTCCCTTCCTGCATCACGGCAAGCGCCGCCGCCTTGCCGATGTCCTGACCGCGATCCGCCTGGGCGTGCCGGTGGACAGGCTCGGCCGCCGGGCGCTGCCGAACAACGAAGGCCGCCTGCGGTCCGAGGCGGAGATGCTCCGCCTCTTCGCGGGCTTTGAGGCGGCGGTCCACCGCGCCGGAGAGATCGCCGCCCGCGCCGCCTTCTCGCTGGACGAGTTGCGGTATGAATACCCCTCCGAGGTCTCGGGCGGCGAAAGCGCCGCCCAGCGCCTGACCCGCCTGGCCGAGGCGGGCCTCAACTGGCGCTATCCCGAAGGCCCGCCGGACCGGGTGCGCGCCCAGATGGCCCACGAACTCGCCCTGATCGCCAAGCTGCGCTATGAACCCTATTTCCTGACCGTCCACGACATCGTCGACTTCGCCCGCAAGCGCGGCATCCTCTGCCAGGGCCGCGGCTCGGCGGCGAATTCGGTCGTCTGCTATGCGCTGGGCGTGACCTCGGTCTCGCCCGAGATCGGGACGATGGTCTTCGAACGCTTCATCTCCGAGGCGCGGAACGAACCGCCCGACATCGACGTGGATTTCGAACACGAACGCCGGGAAGAGGTGATCCAGCACATCTACGAGAAATACGGCCGCCACCGCGCGGGCCTCTGCGCAACCGTCATCCACTACCGCGGCAAGCGCGCGGTGCGCGAGGTCGGCCGCGCCATGGGCCTGTCGGAAGACACGCTTGCCGCCATGTCCAGCCAGATCTGGGGCTGGGGCGGGCCGGGGGCGGTGACCGAGACGCGGCTGAAGGAAATCGGCCTCGACCCGACCGACCGCCGCCTGCGCCAGACCATGGCGCTGATCGACGAGATCCAGGGCTTTCCCCGGCATCTGTCGCAGCACGTCGGCGGCTTCATCATCACCGAGGGCCGGCTTGACGAGCTTTGCCCCGTGGAAAACGCCACGATGGAGGACCGCACCGTCATCCCCTGGGACAAGGACGACATCGACACGCTGAAGATCCTCAAGGTCGATATCCTGGCGCTCGGCATGCTCTCCTGCCTGCGCAAGGCCTTCGACCTGATCGCGCGGCACCACCACCAGCACTTCACGCTGGCGACACTGCCGCCCGAGGACCCGGAGACCTACCGCATGCTCTGCCGGGCCGACAGTCTGGGGGTGTTCCAGGTGGAAAGCCGCGCGCAGATGAACTTCCTGCCCCGGATGAAGCCGAAATGCTTCTACGACCTGGTGATCCAGGTGGCGATCATCCGGCCGGGACCCATCCAGGGCGACATGGTGCATCCCTTCCTGCGGCGGCGGAACGGGCAGGAACAGGTCAGCTTCCCCTCGGACGAGCTTGGCCGCGTGCTGGGCAAGACGCTGGGGGTGCCGCTGTTCCAGGAACAGGCGATGCAGATCGCCATCGTCGGCGCGGGCTTCACCCCGGAAGAAGCCGACCGCCTGCGCCGGTCGCTCGCGACGTTCAAGAAGCACGGCAACGTCAGCGAGTTCCACGACCGCTTCATCGGCGGAATGCTGGCCAAAGGCTATGACGAGGACTTCGCCCGCCGCTGCTTTGCCCAGATCGAAGGCTTCGGCAGCTACGGCTTCCCCGAAAGCCACGCGGCAAGCTTTGCGCTTCTGGTCTACGCCAGCGCCTGGATCAAGTGCCACCACCCCGGCATCTTCGCCTGCGCGCTTCTGAACAGCCAGCCGATGGGCTTCTACGCCCCGGCCCAGATCGTGCGGGACGCGCGCGAACACGGGGTGACCGTGCTGCCGCCCTGCATCCAGTCAAGCCACTGGGACAACCGGATGGAATGGCTTGACCGCCCCGACCAGCCGCCGGAACTCGCGCTCCGCCTCGGCTTCCGCCAGATCCGCGGGATCGCCGAGGAGGAGGCGCGCTGGATCACCGGCGCGCGCGGCAACGGCTACCAGACGGTCGAGGATGTCTGGCGCCGCGCCGGCGTCGCCCCCGCCACGCTGATCCGCCTTGCCGAAGCCGACGCCTTCGCGGCCCTGGGCCTCTCCCGCCGCGATGCGCTCTGGTCCGCCGAGGCGCTGGCCGCAGGCGCGCCCCTGCCGCTGTTCGCCGGGGATATGGACGGGGAGGGGATCGCCGAGCCCGCCGTCGCCTTCCGCGAGATGACCACGGGCGAGGCGGTGGTCGAGGATTACGTCGCCATGCGCCTGACGCTGCGCGCACATCCGATGGCGCTTCTGCGCCCCGCACTCGACGCGGCCTGAGAGGGAGAGCCGCCTCGGGGCCCATCGAGGGCCCGCTCGGCGGCGCTGCCGCGGATGCCTCCTGATCCGGCTGCGCCCGTGGCAGATGTCGCTGCCTCCGGCGGGAGTATTTGGAAAAAGAGCAAGTGCAGCGACGTGCCGGAACCCGGGAGGATCGGGCAATGCACCCCGGCGCACGGCACCTCTTACAGTGCGAAGGGAGAGCTTCCCACGCCGCCGGGGCGACTTGCCCTTTTGCGGTCATCGGGACTCCTCCCTGTACCGCCCGCCCACAGAACCGCGAAAGGGTAAAGAAACCCTGAAGGCTGCTTGCTCTTTTCAGCAAATACTCCCGCCGGAGGCATCCGCCCTCTCCGCCCCGCGCGCGGTCGGTCATGTCCTCCGCGGCAGCGCTGTCCGAAGGGCTCGATGCCCTGAGGACAGCCCCTCCCGCGCCCGGCAATGGTCTTTCCGTCCGTCCTGCGCTATCCGGGCGACGATGCCGACAAAACGCGAGAGCCGCAGACCATGCCCCCCGCCCTTCCCCAGATCAAGGACCTCGTGCTGATCGGCGGCGGGCATACCCATGCGCTGGTCCTGCGCATGTGGGGAATGGCCCCGTTGCCCGGCACCCGTCTGACCGTCATCAACCCCGACCCCGCCGCGCCCTACACCGGCATGCTGCCGGGCCTGATCGCCGGGCACTACCGGCGGGATGCGCTGATGATCGACCTCGTCCGCCTCGCCCGCTTCGCCGGGGCCCGCCTGATCCTCGACCGCGCCATCGGGATCGACCGAGCCGCCCGGCTCATCCACCTCGCCGGTCGCCCGCCGCTTGCCTACGACCTCGCCGCCATCGACATCGGCATCACCTCGCAGCTGCCGGACGCGATCCCGGGCGCCTCTTCCGCCGTCTCCGCCAAGCCGCTCGGCCCCTATGCCGAGGCCTGGGAGGCCTTCCTCGCCCGCCGCCCGCCCGAACCGAGCGTCGCCATCCTCGGCGCCGGCCTCGCCGGGGTGGAACTCGCGCTCGCGTCCGCGCATCGGCTCCGCACCGAAGGCGCGAGCCCCCGGATCACCCTGATCGACCGCAGCGCGCACTTCCTGCCCGCGCTGGCCCCCCGCGCCCGGACCACGATCCGCCGCAGGCTGACCGAGGCCGGCATCGACCTCCGCCTCGGGACGACCGTCGCCGACATCGCCCCCGACCGCATCACCCTGACCGGCGGAGAGGTCCTGGCATCCGACTTCACCCTCTCGGCCACCGGCGCCCGGCCGCATCCCTGGCTGGCCGAGACCGGCCTCGACCAGCGCGAGGGCTTCCTGCTCGTCGACGCCACCCTGCGCACCTCCGACCCGCTGATCTTCGCCAGCGGCGACTGCGCCACCCAGCCCGACGCGCCCCGCCCCAAGGCCGGCGTCTTCGCCGTCCGCGCCGCGCCTGTCCTGCACCACAACCTCCGCGCCGCGCTGAGCGACCGGCCGCTCCGCCGCTTCCGCCCGCAGACCGACTACCTGAAGCTCGTCTCGCTGGGCGGCCGGATCGCGCTTGCCGAGAAATGGGGCCTCACCGCCACCGGCCCCCGGCTCTGGCGCCTGAAGGACCGGATCGACCGCCAGTTCATCGACCGCTTCGGCCCCTATCCCGCCATGCCCCGCCCCGCGGCCCCGGCCGAGGCGACCACGGGCCTGGCCGCGCACCTCGACCGCCGCCCGCTCTGCGGCGGCTGCGGCGCGAAGCTCGGCGCCGGCGTCCTGACCGAGGCGCTGTCCCCCCTGCCGCCCCCGGCGCGGTCCGAGGTCCGCTCGGGCCCCGGGGACGATGCCGCCGTCCTTGCCCTGCCGGGCGGTGGCTTCCAGGTCCTGACCACCGACCACCTCCGCGCCTTCTGCCACGATCCGCGGCTGATGTCGCGCATTGCCGCGCTGCATGCCATGGGCGACGTCCTGGCCATGGGCGCGGCGCCCCAGGTCGCGCTGGCGCAGGTCACCCTGCCGCAGCTCGGCCCCGAGCTTCAGGCCCGCATGCTGGCCGAGATCATGGACGAGGCCGCCCGCACCTTCCGCGAGGCCGGGGCCGATGTCGTCGGCGGCCATTCCACCGAAGGGGCGGAACTGACCATCGGCTTCACAGTGACGGGCACCGCCCCGCGCATCCTTGCCAAGGCCGGCGCGCGCCCCGGCGATGCGCTGATCCTGACCCGCCCGCTCGGCTCGGGCACCGTGCTTGCCGCCGAGATGGCGCTCGCCACCCTTCCCGGCGGGCTGATGGGAGAGGCCTGGGCCGCCTGCATCGCGATGATGACGCGCCCGCAGCACGATGCCGCCGCGATCCTCGCGCCGGAGGCGCAGGCGATGACCGATGTCACCGGCTTCGGCCTCGCCGGTCACCTGCTGGAGATGCTCGACGCCTCCGGCACCGCCGCGACCCTGCGCCTCGACGCGATCCCGCTGATGCCCGGCGCGCTTGACCTGGCGCAGGCCGGGCAGGGCTCCTCGCTGCTGCCCGCGAACCTTCAGGCCGTCAGCTGGCGGATGACCGCCCCGGCCGATCCGCGCGTCACGATCCTGTCCGATCCGCAGACCGCCGGGGGCCTCCTGGCCGCCGTCCCCGCCGACCGTGCCGAGGCGCTCGTCGCCGCGCTGGTCGCCGCCGGCCACCCTGCCGCCCGGATCGGAGAGGTCACGGCCGGCCCGCCCCGGATCACCGTCACCGCCTGAGACAGCGCCCGGGTCAGCGCCTGACCGCCGCCCACACCGCCGCGGCCACCCGCGCGGCAAGGTCGGGCAGGGCCTCGGGCGCCAGGCTTTCGGCGGAAACCTCGGTCACCGGCACCGCCATCCGCGCCCGGTGCTTGCCATAGCGCGGGTCGTAATGGCGCTGCATCAGGCTTTCTGCCAGCGCGGCATGGTCGCCCGCTGCCGCCAGCGCCAGCCAGCCCTCGATCACCTCGGCCGCGTGCAGCGGCTTCAGAAGCGCCACGGTCGCCGCCAGCCGCTCTGGCGCGGCGGTCAGATCGGCATAGGCGCGGGCCAGATAGGCCGCCCGCTCCGCCCTGGGCGCCGCAATCGCCACGCGCGGCGCGGCAACCATGGCCTTCCAGATCTCGGGCGGCAGCCGTCTTTCGCCGATCTTCGAGCTTTCCGCCTCCACCACCACCGGCCGCGCGGGATCGAGCCCGGCCAGCACCAGCGCCAGCGCCCCCTCGAAGGCCTTCTGCGAGGGCTGTTCGCCCACCGCCCCGAACAGCGACCCGCGATGCCGGGCCAGCCCTTCCAGGTCGATGACCTGACGCC
>JBKBRG010000137.1:5087-6376 GCA_046292325.1 Tabrizicola sp. | reverse complement strand
CGAATTGTCGCCGCTGAGCAGCGCCTTCTGCCCCGAGGGCTGGATCGTCACCGGGATCCGGCTGTTCGAGTCCGTGACCAGGATTACGCGGCTGGTCCGTTCGCCCACGCCCGAGATCCGCCCGACCAGCCCGATCCCGTCCATCGTCGCCCAGCCGTCGCGGATTCCGTCGCGCGCGCCCACATTCAGAAGGACCGACTGCCGGAACGGGCTGCCGCTGTCGGCCATCACCACGCCGGTGACATGGGTCAGCTTCGGATCGAGCCGCACCTTGTTCAGGTCCAAGAGACGCGCGTTCTTCTGTTCCAGTTGCAGCGCGGCCTCCTTCCAGGCCTTCATCTGCTGCAACTCGCGCTTCAGTTCCTGGTTCTGTTCGTAGATCCGGGTGTAGGACTGGAAATCGTCGATCATCCCCGCGATCGCCGTCAGCGGCCGCATCGCCCAGTCGAAATTCGGCACCACCGCGTCGATCAGCGCCGCGCGGAACCGTTCCACCCGCGGGCTGTCGATCCGCCACAGGATGAACAGCGCTATCAGCACCAGCACCGCCAGCCAGACCATGAGCCGGCGCAGGGGGCGCGCGTAGTCCTCGGGTGCGGTGCGGTTCCTGGCCAAGGGTCAGCCTTCCATCGCCATCGGCCGGTCGGCCTCAGGTATCGTAGTCGATCACATGCCGAAGCTGCTTTTCGTATTCCAGAGCCTTCCCGGTGCCGAGAGCAACACAACTCAGTGACTCGTTGGCCACGCTGATCGACAGCCCCGTCTGTTCGCGCAAGGACAGGTCCAGCTCGCCCAGAAGTGCCCCGCCCCCGGTCAGCATCACGCCCCGGTCCACGATGTCGGCCGCCAGATCGGGCGGCGTCGCCTCCAGCGCCTGCATCACCGCGTCGCAGATCTGCTGCACGGGCTCGGCCAGGGCCTCGGCCACCTGGGCCTGGTTGATCTCGGTCTCCTTCGGCACGCCGTTCAGCAGGTCGCGGCCCCGGATCGTCATCGAGGACCCGCGCCCGTCATCCGGCATCCGCGCCGTGCCGATCGAGGTCTTGATCCGTTCGGCGGTGCTTTCGCCGATCAGCAGGTTCTGGTGGCGGCGCAGGTAGGAGACGATCGCCTCGTCCATCCGGTCCCCGCCGACCCGCACCGACCGGGCATAGACGATGTCACCCAAGGACAGCACCGCGACCTCGGTCGTGCCGCCGCCGATGTCCACCACCATGTTGCCGGTCGGTTCGGTGATCGGCATCCCCGCGCCGATGGCCGCCGCGATGGGTTCGGCGATCAGGCCCGCG
>JBKBRG010000137.1:0-5077 GCA_046292325.1 Tabrizicola sp. | reverse complement strand
CGACAGCACCGACTGCCGGATCGCCCGCTTTTCCACCGGGGTCGCGCCGTGCGGAACGCAGACGATGATCTTGGGTTTCGAGATCGTGGACCGCTTGTGCACCTTGCGGATGAAATGCTTGATCATCTCTTCCGCGGCCTCGAAGTCGGCGATCACCCCGTCGCGCATGGGCCTGATCGCCTCGATGGTGCCGGGGGTGCGGCCCAGCATCAGCTTGGCATCCTCGCCCACCGCCAGCACGACCTTCTTGCCGTCCTTGTTGTGATAGGCCACCACCGAGGGCTCGTTCAGCACGATGCCCTTGCCGCGGATGTAGACCAGCGTGTTCGCGGTCCCGAGGTCGATGGCCATGTCCGACGAAAAGAGGCCGGGGATAAGCGACATGTGCAGTCCTTCAGTCAATAGCTACACCCCCGACTCGGGGGTCCGGCGGGGCTGCCTCTTATAGAGTCAGGCCGGGGGGAAGCGAAAGCCCCGGTGGCCGCGATCCGCTCACTTCCGCGCGCCTGCACAAATGCGCTTTCTGGCCCGGCATCTTGCCGCAGATCGCCGAACATGCTTTCACTTTTGCGACAGGCTGGCATGAGGGGCCATCGGCAGGGGGGCACGGCGATGGGCAAGGTGGCGGGGCGCGTGGCGCTGGTCACGGGGGCTGGTGCGCCGGGGGGAATCGGTTTCGCCATCGCCCGGGCGCTGGCCGGGGCCGGCGCGAAGGTCGCAGTGACCGCGACAACGCCGCGCATCCGGGAAAGGGGGCAAGAGCTTGGCGCCTTCGCGCATCTCGCCGACCTGACCGATCCGGCCCAGGTCGCGGACCTGTTCGTCGCGGTGGAACAGGCGCTCGGCCCGGTCGAGATCCTGGTGAACAATGCCGGCATGGTGCAGTCCGGCAAGGAGGTGGAAAGGGCGCAGCTTGCCGGCTGGTCCGATGCCGCCTGGGCGCATCACATGGCGCTGAACATCAACACCACCTTCCACGCATGCCGCGCCGCCCTTCCGGGGATGGCCGCGCGCGGCTATGGCCGGATCGTCAACATCAGTTCCGTCACCGGGCCGGTCGTCACCATCGACGGATCCTCCGCCTATGCCACCGCCAAGGCCGCGATCACCGGAATGACCCGGTCGATCGCCCTCGAGTATGGCCGGCACGGTATCACCTGCAACGCGGTTCTTCCCGGCTGGATCCAGACCGATAGCTCTTCCGAGGACGAGTTGCGCGCCGGCCGGGCCACCCCTGCCGGGCGTCCCGGCACCCCGGATGAGGTCGCCGCCTGCGCGCTGTTCCTTGCTTCGGAAGAGGCCTCTTATGTTACCGGCGCGATGCTGGTGGTGGACGGGGGAAATACCCTTCAGGAAATGAAGGGCGCATAGCCCAGGAACTTTCGTCGAAAATTCCTGGGATCACACCGCGCGGCGCTGCGCCGGCAAGCCGCAGCCGAGCCTCTCCGGCGCCTTCGCCGGCGCCGTCTCGCCCATGACCCGTGCGCGCAGATCCTCGCGGTCCAGCCCCATGTCGGCCAGCAACCGGTCGCTGACCCCCTGCAACTGCGCCAGGGCACCTTGGGCTGCCCACCAGGCCTTGATCCGCTTGAACATGACAGTCTCCTCATCCGGGATGCGCGCTTGTGCCATGCCGGGATTGCCGCGATAATCGGACATTATCCGAATGGGCTTTCAAGTGAGGTTAATCAATGCGCGGCAGCGACTATGCCGAACTGCGGGCGTTCGCCGCCGTAGTGCGGCAGGGCAGCTTTACCCGCGCGGCGGCGCAGCTGGGGGTGACGCCCTCGGCGCTGTCGCAGGCCATCCGCGCGCTTGAGGACCGGCTGGGCCAGCGCCTGCTGAACCGCACGACGCGCAGTGTCGCGCCCAGCCATGCCGGGCTGGCGCTGGCAGAGCGGCTCTTGCCGGTGCTCGACGATCTCGACGGCGTTCTGGACGCTGCCTTCGCCGCGGCGGGAGAGGTGGCGGGCCCCCTGCGGCTGGATGTGGTGCGGGTGGCGATCCCGCTGCTGTCGCGGATCGTGCCGGGGTTCCTGGCGCGTCATCCGCGCGTGCGGCTTGAGGTGGCCTCGAACGATGCGCTGATCGACATCGTGGCGCAGGGCTTCGACGCCGGTATCCGCCTGGCCGAACGGCTGGAGGGCGACATGATCGCGGTGCCCTTCGGCGGCGATCTGCGGATGATCTGCGTCGCCGCCCCGGACTATCTGGCCCGGCATCCCGCGCCGCTGCATCCGCGAGACCTTGCCGACCACGCCTGCATGGTGACGCTGACGCCTTCGACCGGGACGCCCTATCGCTGGGAGTTCGAGAAAGAGGGCGAGGCGCTGCGGATCGCCGTGAACGGCCCTCTCGTCACGCGCGACACCGACCTGCGCGTCGCCGCCACCGTTGCGGGCGTCGGGATCGGCTTCTTCTTCGAGGATGAGGTGCGGGATCTGGTTGCCTCGGGCCGTCTGGTGCAGGTGCTGGCCGACTGGACCCCGCCCTTTCCCGGCTGCTACCTGTATTACCCCAGCCGCCGCAACCCGCCGCCGCCTCTCAGGGCCTTTGTGGACCATGTGCGCGATCGGGGGCGCGGGCAGACCTTTCCGGAAGGTTGACGTCCACGAGACAAAGCTAGGTATTTCAGTGGCTTGCCCGAAATGTCCACCGTGGACATCCCGGGCCTTTCCCTCATTCGCCGTGGTAGGAGACGGTCTTCACATCCTCTCCCGGCGCGGTCTTCTGCCGCCGGATGATGAGGCGGTTCAGCGCGTTGATATAGGCCCGGGTCGAGGCGACGATGGTGTCGGTATCGGCCGAGGACCCGGTCACGATCCGCCCCTCTTCCTCCAGCCGGACGCTGACGGTGGCCTGCGCGTCCGTGCCCTCGGTCACGGCATGGACCTGATAGACCTGGAGGCGGGCCTTGTGGGGGAAGAGCATCTTGACGCAGTTGAAGGCCGCATCCACCGGCCCGTCGCCGGTGGCGTCGATCTGGTGGTCCTTGCCGTCGATGGTCAGGATCATCTCGGCCTCTTGCGGGCCTTCCGTCCCGCAGATGACCCGCAGCTTCTTCAGTTGAAGGTATTCGTAGGCGTCGTTGGTCTGCTCGTCGCTGACCAGCGCGATCAGGTCGTCGTCATAGACTTCCTTCTTGCGGTCGGCCAGCGCCTTGAAGCGGACGAACACGTCGTTCAGCTGGTTGTCGGCCAGATCAAAGCCCAGCTCCTTCAGCTTGGCGCGCAGGGCCGCCCGGCCAGAGTGCTTGCCCATTGCAATGTTCTTCTGGGTCAGCCCGATGTCTTCCGGCCGCATGATCTCGAAGGTCTGGACGTTCTTCAGGACGCCGTCCTGATGGATGCCGCTTTCGTGCAGGAAGGCGTTCTTGCCGACGATGGCCTTGTTGAACTGGACCGGAAAGCCGGAAACCTGACTGACGCGGCGCGACAGGTTCATGATCTTCGTCGTGTCGATCCCGGTCCGGAACGGCAGGATGTCGTTCCTGACCCGCATGGCCATCACGACCTCTTCCAGCGCCGTGTTGCCCGCGCGTTCGCCGAGGCCGTTGATCGTGCATTCGATCTGCCGCGCGCCGGCTTCCACGGCGGCAAGGGCGTTGGCGGTCGCCATGCCGAGGTCGTTGTGGCAGTGGGTGGCGAAGACGATCTGGTCGGCACCGGGGACGCGTTCGAGCAGCATGCGGATGATCTTCGCCGATTCCATCGGGTAGGTGTAACCGACGGTGTCGGGGATGTTGATCGTCGTCGCCCCGGCCTTGATCGCGATTTCGACCACGCGGCAGAGATAGTCGGGTTCCGTCCGGGTCGCGTCCATGGGCGACCACTGGACGTTGTCGCAGAGGTTCCGCGCGTGGGTCACCGTCTCGTGGATCCGGTCGGCCATCTGGTCCATGTCGAGGTTCGGGATCGCGCGGTGGAGGGGGGAGGTGCCGATGAAGGTGTGGATGCGGGGCGAGCGGGCGTGCTTGACGGCCTCCCAGCAGCGGTCGATGTCGTTGAAGTTCGCGCGGGCGAGGCCGCAGATCGTGGCGTTCCTTGCCCGCTTGGCGATCTCGGTCACGGCGGCGAAGTCGCCTTCGGAGGCGATGGGGAAGCCCGCCTCGATCACGTCCACCCCCATCTCGTCGAGGAGGCTGGCGATCTCCAGCTTTTCCTCGTGGGTCATGGTCGCGCCGGGGCTCTGCTCGCCGTCGCGGAGGGTGGTGTCGAAGATGACGACTTTATCCTGGGTCATTCGGGGGTCCTTTTCCTAGCTTTGCCGGCGGGCGCTGGTCACCTCTGAGCGGTCGCGCCCGGGGGCACGCTCAGAGGCGGCTAAGAAGGAGGAGACCACGGGGGAGCAGAGGCCGCGAGACGGCCCCGAGGGAGTGGATATGTCGGCCCCTGGTCATGGGGGGCGACTATACGGGGGAAATCGGGGAAGGGAAGGGGGTTTCTGCGGGGCGGGGGCCGCAAGGGTCTCCGGTGGAGTGTCCACGGTGGACGCATGGGGGTAAGGGGTTGATTTTTCTGGGGAAGGGGTGTGGACGGTAAGGGTTTGTCAAAGGGGTGGGGCACGACATCGCCTCCGACCAAGATATATGCCGTGGAGATGGCAGAGGGTCTCAATGATCTGCAAGAATGATAGGTGTTCCATCCCGGATGATCACCCAGGCCCCCGCCGCTCAGCTGTTCATGGCGAGGTCGATCCAAGGACACATGCTTTCTCTCACTTGACCCGGAATCAAGGGCGAAGCCCGCCGGGTCGCGCCCTCCCAACTGCCCGACCACGGGCCGGGCGTTCTTCGCGCTTATCCTTCACTGGAGGATTGTCGCTTCGCTCATCCTCGCCCCCGGCAGGGCGCTGTGCGGCGGCAGTCATCCTGGCTGCGGTGGGAGGGATGGGGTGCTTCCCTCGACCGTAGCGAGCGCCCGCCCGAGGAAGGGCGCGGCCCTTTGTGGAGAGGGGTGACTGGTGGGGTGGTGCGCTGTAGCGCACCCTACGATGGTGGACGGCGGTTCCCCTCCCGCCGGCCCTCCCGCGCGGGGGGGGGGGCGGGGGGGGTGGGGGTGGGGGGGCGTCGGGCGGT
>JBKBRG010000136.1:0-6389 GCA_046292325.1 Tabrizicola sp. | reverse complement strand
AGCAGCGCAGCCTTTGCGACGGCCTGCGCCGTGGTCTCGACCGCCAGCGCCTCGCGGGCCAGGCCCAGATGCTTTTCCACCATCGCCGGGCTGACTTCCATCAGCAGCGCCACATCCTGAGTCGTCTTGCCGTCCGCCACCCATTCCAGCGCCTCGCGCTGGCGCGGGCTGAGTGCGCGATGCCGGGAGAGCTGGGGCAGGTGCACGATCGTCAGATGCATCATGTTGGCCACGGCGAGTATGGCCTCGCGATGCTCTGCAAAGATGGCCTCCACGTCCTCGGGTCCGATCCCCGGATCCGCGATCAGCCCCATGGCGCCCTTCGACCGCGACAGCACCTCGGGAAAGCTGACCGAAATCCCGGCGACGATGCCCATCTCGGCGTTCTGGCGCACCGCCTCGGCCTCCTGCGGTGACAGCCTGCC
This sequence comes from Tabrizicola sp., assembly GCA_046292325.1. GTDB lineage: Bacteria > Pseudomonadota > Alphaproteobacteria > Rhodobacterales > Rhodobacteraceae > Tabrizicola. Next base: position 5,964 of record JBKBRG010000136.1, on the reverse strand, counting down.
CGCCTCGTAGGCCTCGCGCACCCAGGACCAGGTGCAGATCCCCGAATTGGTCTCGGCCCAGCGGTAAACCGGGGTCTTGGCGTAGAACCCGCCCTGGAAATAGCGCTTGACGTAGTCGGCGTCACAGGTGGACAGGAACAGCGCATCGTCGGGATCGCCGATGGTTGTCCGATGCTTGAAGCGGGTGAAACCGTAGTTGATCCGGCCGAAGCCCAGCCTGGCGAAATGTTCCGTGGCAAGCTGCCAGGCGTCGTCGATCCGCGACGAGGCAGCAATCCGGTTCAGCAGCGGCAGGATGGTATCAGTCATGGCGGTCGTTCCTTGTCCCAGAGTGACGCGCGCAGCAGATTGACCCTGCGTCACTGGTGACTTGGACGCCTGATACGGCAGATTTCCTTGGCTTGTCGAGTGCTTGCGCGTCAGTCCAGCGTCAAATCGACCGCAGGTCCGGCCCTCTGCCAAGACTTCGGCAAGGGCAGGGGCGCCCCATCACCGCAGGCCCGCTTCTGCGGCCGCCCGGATTGCGCGGATGTTGGCCCCGTAGGCGCCCGGCGCATCCGGCGTGCCGCCCTTGAACACCGCGGCGCCGGCAACCAGCACATCCGCTCCGGCCCGCGCAACCAGCGGTGCGGTGGTGGCAGAGATGCCCCCATCGACCTCGAGGTGCACCGGACGGTCGCCGATCATCTGCCGCAGCCTGGCGATCTTGGTCACCTGGCTCTCGATGAAGCCCTGGCCGCCGAAGCCCGGGTTCACCGTCATCACGCAGACCAGGCCGACCAGATCCAGAAGCTCGGCAACCGCCTCGACCGGCGTTCCGGGGTTGATGGCAACGCCCGGCCTTTTTCCCATTGCAGCAATGGCTTGCAGCGTTCTGTGAATGTGGGGGCCGGCTTCGACATGCACCGTGAGGTTGTCGGCGCCAGCCTTGGCATAGGCCTCGAGATAAGGATCGACCGGCGCGATCATCAGGTGGACATCCATCACGCCGCGGATATGCGGTCGCAGCGCCGCACACATTGCGGGACCGAAGGTCAGATTCGGAACGAAATGTCCATCCATCACGTCCACATGCACCCAGTCGGCGCCTTCCGCCTCGATCGCGCGACATTCCGCGCCGAAATTCGCAAAATCCGCGGCCAGGATGGAGGGGGCGATCTTGATCGAGCGGTCGAACATCTGTCAGGGCTCCTTGCGCTTGCGGGCCTCATATCCCGGCGCGGCTGGCCGTTCCAGCATCCAATGATTTACATAATATTGATTACACGAATTGCGGCAGTCACAGACCGCCCCTGTCCCCGAATGAGAACGGCCCGGCAGGACGCCGGGCCGCTCTGCCTGCGGGGTCGCAGGTCAGCCGACGAGTTCCAGACCCGAGAAGAAGAAGGCGATCTCGCGCGCGGCCGAGGCTTCGCTATCCGATCCGTGGACCGAGTTCTCGCCCTTGGACAGCGCGAACTCCTTGCGTATGGTGCCGTCGGCGGCCTGGGCCGGATCGGTCGCGCCCATGACTTCGCGGTTCTTCAGGATGGCGCCTTCGCCCTCCAGCACCTGCACGACCACGGGCTCGGACGCCATGTAGGCCACCAGCTCGCCATAGAAGCCGCGCTCCTTGTGTTCGGCATAGAAGGCGCCGGCCTGGGCGGGCGTCAGGTGGATGCGCTTCGAGGCGATGACACGCAGGCCCGCCTCTTCGAACTTGGCAATGATCTTGCCGGTCAGGTTGCGCTTGGTCGCATCGGGTTTGATGATCGACAGGGTCCGTTCAATGGCCATCGGGCTCTCCATGGGTTGCGGCGCCGGGCGCCGGAATGGGACGCGCGGCTGCTAGCACGCCCAAGGCCCGTTGAAAAGGTGCGCCGGCATTGACGCGACGCCCGGCATCAGGCACTCCGCAGCCCATGCTGAAGATCGAGGACATCACCTACAGCGTCGAGGGCCGCCCCCTGTTCGAGGGTGCGTCGGCCACCATCCCGACTGGCCACAAGGTCGGGCTCGTCGGACGCAACGGCGCGGGCAAGACCACGCTCTTCCGGCTGATCCGGGGCGAGCTGGCGCTGGAGGGCGGCACGATCACCCTGCCCCAGCGCGCCCGCATCGGCGGCGTGGCGCAGGAGGTTCCGTCGTCCGGGACTTCGCTGCTGGACACGGTGCTGGCCGCCGACACCGAACGCGCCGCGCTCATGGCCGAGGCCGAGACCGCTTCCGATCCGCACCGGATCGCCGAGATCCAGGCGCGGCTTGCCGACATCGACGCCTGGTCCGCCGAGGCGCGCGCTGCGAGCATCCTGAAGGGCCTGGGATTCGAGGCCGAGGAGCAGCGGATGCCGTGCAGCGCCTTTTCGGGCGGCTGGCGGATGCGGGTGGCGCTGGCGGGCGTGCTGTTTGCCCAGCCCGACTACCTGCTTCTTGACGAGCCGACCAACTACCTCGACCTCGAAGGCGCGCTCTGGCTGGAAAGCTATCTCCAGAAATACCCGCACACGGTGCTGATCATTTCCCACGATCGCGGCCTTCTCAATCGCGCCGTCCAGGGCATCCTGCATCTGGACAATCGGAAGCTGACCTACTGGCAGGGCGGCTATGACCAGTTCGCCCGCCAGATGGCCGAACGCCGCGCCGTGTTGCAGGCCGAGGCCAAGAAGGTCGAGGCCCGCCGCGCGCATCTGCAAAGCTTCGTCGACCGCTTCCGGGCCAAGGCGTCCAAGGCGGTGCAGGCGCAGTCCCGCGTGAAGATGCTGGAAAAGCTGACGCCGATCACCGCGCCGGAAGAGGCGAAGAAGGTCGTCTTCACCTTCCCCAGGCCCGAGGAGCTGGCCCCGCCGATCATCAACCTGGACGGCGCCGCCGTGGGCTATGGCGGCCCGCCGGTCCTGAGACGGCTGAACCTGCGCATCGACCAGGATGACCGCATCGCCCTTCTCGGAAGAAACGGCGAAGGAAAATCCACGCTTTCCAAACTCTTGGCTGGCAAGCTTCAACCATGCGAAGGTCGGATCGCGCGGTCGTCCAGACTGCGGATCGGCTATTTCGCCCAGCATCAGGTCGATGAACTCCACCTCGACGAGACGCCGCTTCAGCACGTCATGCGCCTGCGCCCGGACGAGGGCCAGGCAAGGCTGCGCGCCCGCTTGGCCGGCTTCGGGCTGATGGCCGATCAGGCCGATACCGTTGTCGCGCGGCTTTCCGGCGGGCAGAAGGCGCGGCTTTCACTGCTTCTCGCCACCATCGACGCGCCGCATCTGCTGATCCTGGACGAACCGACCAACCACCTCGACATCGAAAGCCGCGAGGCGCTGGTCGAGGCGTTGACCGAATATTCCGGCGCGGTGATCCTCGTCAGCCACGACATGCACCTTCTGGGCCTGGTGGCGGACCGGCTCTGGCTGGTCAAGGGCGGTGCGGTGACCCCCTATACCGAGGATCTGGAGGCCTATCGCCGCCAGCTTCTGGCGAGCGACGCAGAGGTGAAGCCCGCCCCGCAACCCGTTGTGAAGCCAAGGAAAGCCAGCCGCGAGGAGATCCTGTCGCTGAAGGCCGAAGTCCGCAGATGCGAAGAGCGGCTGGAAAAGCTGAACGACATGCGCGACAAGCTGGCGAAGAAGCTGGCCGATCCCGAACTCTACCAGGACAGCCGCAAGGGCGAACTGGCCACCTGGAACGCCAAATATGCCGAGGTGATGCAGGCTCTGGACAAGGCCGAGGCGCTTTGGCTCTCCGCTCAGGAACGGCTGGAAGCGGCGGCCTGAGCCCGGAGACCGGAGGGATCACGGATGCCCATGCCCTGGACCTACCGTCACGCAACGCGCGAGTGGCAGGCATTCCTTTCCGATGCCCGCGAGGCGATGAGCCTGGAAACCGACAATCTGGCCTACACCGCCGTCCAGGGCGTGCTGCGGGCCTTCCGCCGTCGCCTGACCCCGCAGCAGGCCATCGACTTCGCGCAGGTCCTGCCGTCCGTGCTTCGGGCGCTGTTCGTGGCCGACTGGCAGCTGGACGAAGGCCCCCTGCCCCCGGGAACCCGCGCGGACTGGACGGCCGAGGCGATGGCTCTGCGGCCCAACCACAACCTGACCCCGCCGAACTGCGTCGCGGCGACGGCACTCGCCTTGCGCAAATCCGTGCTGCGCGAGGATCTGGACCGCGTGCTTGCCAGGCTGCCCCCCTTTGCTTCCGAGTTCTGGTCCACGCCCGGCATCGACCCGGCGACGCTTTGCCCCCGGATCGTGTGACTTCCGCTTCCAAAACGCTGCAACCTCCCCTAGGGTCGGATCCATTACCACTACCGCGCCGGCACGACGAAATCGGGCGCTCGGCGGCTTGCGCCCCTTGCACGGGGGAACCGCCCCGCGCGGCGGGCAGCAAACTGTTGATTATCCTGTTCTATCGCTGTCGAAGTCTTGGTAATGGGTCCTGACCCTGGCCTGCCCGAAAGAGGGAACCGATGCCCGAGACCGCCTTCCTGATCACGGCCTTCGCCACGCTTTTCGTGGTGATCGACCCGCCGGGCCTCGTGCCGCTGTTCATCGCACTGACCCGAGGGATGGGGGCCGAAAGGCGCCGGGCCATGGCGCGGCGGGCCTGCATCATCGCCGCCTGCCTTCTGCTCGTGTTCGGACTGGCCGGTGAGGCGATCCTGACCTTCATCGGCATCTCGATGCCCGCCTTCCGCATCGCCGGCGGGATTCTCCTGTTCCTGACCGCGCTCGACATGCTGTTCGAGCGCCGCACCCAGCGGCGCGAGGGGCAACAGGCCGAACCCGACCACGACCCCTCGGTCTTCCCTCTGGCCACCCCGCTGATTGCCGGTCCCGGCGCCATCGCCACGATGATCCTGCTGGTCGGTCAGGCCGGGCCGGGCGGGGGCGGAACGCTCTGGGTGCTGGGCCTGATGATCGTGATGATCGGGGTGACCTACGCCTTCCTGCTCGCCTCGCCGCCGCTGGAACGGATGCTGGGCCGGACCGGGACCATCGTCATCACCCGGCTTCTGGGCATGCTGCTGGCCGCCTTGTCAGTCCAGTTCGTGATCGACGGGGTCAAGGGCACCGGGCTGATCGGTTGACCTTCCCAAGCGCGCCCCCTGCCCCCATATTCCCCGTGAACCGGAGGTGCGGATGGACGGCGAGACACTGGCACGCCTAGGCTACCTGGCGCTGATCCTCGTGGCGCTTGCCGGCTGGATCGTCGTCGAGTTCCGGCAGCGGATGGGACAGGCGCTGCGCATGGCGCTGGCCTGGGGCATGATCTTCCTGGGCATGGTGGCGGGCTACGGTCTGTGGTCCGACATCCGGCAGGACATCATGCCGATCCAGTCCGTGAGCGACGGCATGGTGCAGGTGCCTCGTTCCCAGGACGGGCATTATTACCTCACGCTTCGCATCGACGGGACGGCGGTGCCGTTCATGGTGGATACCGGCGCCTCGGGCATGGTGCTGGCGGCGCGGGACGCCGAAAGGCTGGGGATCGACCCGGCCAGCCTGAACTTCCTTGGTCAGGCCAACACGGCAAACGGGGTGGTGCGCACGGCCCGGGTCACGCTGGAGAACGTGGAACTGGGACCGTTCCGCAACGACAGCTTCCGCGCCTTCGTGACCGAGGGAGACCTGGAACAGTCGCTTCTGGGGATGCCGTATCTGGGCCAGTTCCGCATGGAGTTCGCTGGCGGAATGCTGATCCTGCGGCAGTGAAATCCGCATCTGTCCACGGTGGACATCTTCGGAAAGTCGTTTGACATCCGCATCTTGGCAGAATCCGTCAAGCTTTCGGAAAGGACCGGACCAATGCAATCCGTGCAGGCCTAGCCCAAGAGCGACTGCACCGTGTTCGTCAGGTCCACCAGGGAGAAGGGCTTGGGCAGGAAGACCGAGTTCGGCACCCTGGCCTGATCCTCGGCCAGCCCGTCATCGGCATATCCCGACATGAAGATCACCTTCACCCCCGGTCGGTCCAGATGCGCCCGGC
>JBKBRG010000135.1:0-6424 GCA_046292325.1 Tabrizicola sp. | reverse complement strand
CCGACATGGCGGCGGCGGGCGAGATGTCGGCCGAGGACCGCCAGGCGATGATCGAGGGCATGGTGGCGCAGCTCTCCGACCGGCTGGCGACCGAGGGCGGGACGGTCGAGGAATGGAACCGGCTGATCCGTTCGCTGGCGGTGCTGGAGCGGCTGGACGAGGCGCAGACGATCTACGACGAGGCCAAGGTGAAGTTCGAGGGCCGGCCGGCGGAACTGTCGTTCCTGCGCCAGGCGGCGGTGGAAACCGGGCTGACCCCGTGATCTGCGCATCCGTCGAGGACTTCGCCGCCGCCCTGCCCCCGAACCGCGCGATCGCGGGGCTGGATCTGGGCGAAAGGACGATCGGCGTGGCCCTGTCGGACCTTCGGCGGCAGGTGGCGACGCCGGTCGAGGTGATCCGGCGCGAGAAGTTCACGCTGGATGCGGGAAGGCTGCTGGCGCTGCTGGCGGCGCGCGATGCGGCGGGGATCGTGCTGGGGCTGCCTCTCAACATGGACGGCAGCGCGGGCCCCCGGGTGCAATCCACCCAGGCCTTCGCGCGCAACCTGGAGAAGCTGACCCCCCTGCCGATCTGCTACTGGGACGAGCGTCTGTCCACGGTTGCGGCAGAAAGGGCACTTCTGGAGGCGGATACGTCGCGAAAGCGTCGGAAAGAGGTTATCGACCAGGTGGCGGCGGGTTATATCCTGCAAGGCGCGCTGGACCGGATGGCGCATATCGGGCGGAGTGGGCCTTGAAAGACGATGTCTGGAAGCGCGACGAGATCGCCAGCCCCTGCGTCAAGCTGTGCGTCGTCCACCCCGAAGAGCGGATCTGCGTCGGCTGCTATCGCACCATAGACGAGATCAGCCAGTGGTCGCGTCTGACGCCCGAGGATCGCCAGGCGGTGATGGCCGAATTGCCGGGCCGGGCGCCGCGCTTGCAGAAGCGGCGCGGCGGACGGATGGCCCGGATGGAGCGATAGTCTGGCCCCGCGCTGTCCGACCGGCCGCGACCGGGGGCGCTTCGCCCCCCGGACTCCCGGAGAGTATTTTGCAAAAGGGCAGGTCAGGGTGCGGTCAGCCAGTCCCTGACGCCGGCGAGCTGCGGGCGGAAATAGGCGATCATCCGGCCTTCGGGCGGGGCACGGTCCTCTGCCCGCCAGGGGGCGACGCCGTGCAGGCTCAGTCGGTGCAGCAGGGTCGCCTCGCCGGGTTTCGCGGCCAGTTCGATCCTGCGGCAGGAAGCGAAGACCTGGCGGCGGGCCTGCTGGTAGGCTTCGGTGATGTCGATCTCGCCCCAGGTTTCGGGCGGGTGCGGATCGAGGACCCGAAGCAGCGCGGCCCGAAGGATTTCCTGGCTGCCCTCCCAGACGGTGAGCGGGGAAGCCGCGGTGTCGTTCAACGGCAGGCCGAGGATCCAGGCATGGGGTTCCTTGACCATCCGGGCTCGGGTCGGGCCGACCGGCAGGAGACCGTCCAGATGCGCGGCGTCGCGGTCGCGGCGATAGGCGAAGGCTGCCGGGGTTTCCTCGGGCGAGGGTTGGGGATAGCCGGGGCGGATCACCGAAAGCTGGGCCCGGTGCAGGGGTTCGGGTGCAAGCGGCAGGGCTTCCCAGGGGAAGGGCGTGCCGCCGATCGCGCCGTCGGGGCCGTTCGGCAGGGCATCGACGCCGACGAACCAGGTGCCGCCGCAGCGCCAGGGTTCGGCGGTCCCGGCCAGGATGTCGACCGCGGCGGCCCGGGCGGCCCTGGCCCAGGCCGCGATGGCCGGGTGGGGGCCGAGGCGCTGCCAGCCTGCGCCTACCATCCAAGGACCTTGCGCAGCATGTTCAGCGCGACGAGGGTCAGGAAGATCGCGAAGGCGCGCTTGAGGGGTTTGGGGTTCATCGCATGGGCGAGCCGCACGCCCAGAGGCGTGGTGATGAGCGTGGTGCCGATGACGACGAGGAAGGCGGGGAGATTGACCGCTCCGACCGTCCAGGGGGGCGCCTCGGCCACGGGCAGGAGAAGGAAGCCGAGCACCGAGGGCACGGCGATCAGGACGCCGAAGCCCGAGGCGGTGGCGACCGCCCGGTGGATCGGCAGGCCGTAAAGCGTCATCAGCGGCACGCCGAAGGTGCCGCCGCCGATTCCCATCATCGCCGAGAAGAAGCCGACCGCCCCGGCCTCGATGCTGCGCACCGGCTCGCCGGGCATGTGGTCCCCGAGCCGCCAGTGGTCGCGCCCGAAGGCCATCCAGAGCCCGGCGAGGCCCGCCAGCGCCCCGAACACGGCTTGCAGCGTCGTCGAGGCGACCTTGCCGGCGACATAGGTGCCGATGGCAGCCGAGATCACCAGCGCCGGGCCCCAGGTCTTCAGCACCTGCCAGTCCACCGCGCCCTTGCGGTGATGCGCAGAGACCGAACGCAGGGAGGTGACGACGATGGTCGCCATCGAGGTCGCCACGCAGACCTGCATCAGCTGTCCTCCGCCATGGCCGAGATGGCCGAAGGCGTAGAAGAAGGCCGGGACCAGCACGATCCCGCCACCGACACCCAGAAGGCCGCCGATCACGCCGGCAAGGGCCCCGATCAGAAGCAGCGCGGCAAGCATCGGCAAGAGCAGGGAGAGATCGGTCATGGCTCACGCGGGGAATGTGGTGCCGCGCGACCCTAGCCGGCCCGGCCAGGACAGGCCAGAGCCGAAATCCGCGGGAAGGGCTTTCCATTGCCGGTGAACGGGCGTAAGTCTGGCCGTCTTGTCCAGAGCTTTGCACGGAAATTCCCTCATGGCGCGCGCGGTTTCATTGACCTTCATGTCCGTCGTCCTTGGTCTGGTGGCCGCCGTCGGACCCTTTGCCATCGACATGTATCTGCCGGCGATGCCCGAGATCGGCCGCGACCTGGGCGTGGGCAGCCAGGCGGTGCAGTGGACCATCGTCGGCTATTTCGTCACCTTCGGGCTGGCGCAACTGGTCTATGGACCCTGGGCCGACCAGGCCGGGCGCAAGCCGCCGCTTTATGCCGGGCTGGGGCTGTTCATCCTGGGCACGGTGATCTGCGCGCTGGCACCCTCGATCGGCTGGCTGGTCGCGGGGCGGATGGTGCAGGGCCTGGGTGGGGCTGCGAACATGGTGGTGCTGCGCGCGGTGATCCGCGATCTGGCCACCGGCCCGCAGGCAACGCGGATGATGTCCACCATCATGATCGTGATCGCCGTCTCGCCGCTGCTCGCCCCCCTGTCCGGGGCGGGACTGCTGGCGCTCGGCGACTGGCGGCTGATCTTCTGGGCGCTGCTGGTCGCGGCCTGTCTGAGCTTCTTCCTGATCCACTTCGCCGTCCCCGAGACCCTGACCGACGCCAACCGGCAGCCTTTCGACCTTGCGGCCTTCCGGTCGGGCACGCGGGTCCTGCTGGCCGACCGGGGCTTCATGGTGATGACGTTTCTCGCCGGCTTTGCCTTCGCCAGCTTCTTCGTCTTCATCGCAAGCGCTGCCTTCGTCTACCGACAGGAGTTCGGCCTGACCCCGACCCAGTTCTCGCTGGCCTTCGCGGTGAACGCGATCGGATTCTTCGCCGCCTCTCAGTTCGCCTCGACCCTGTCGCGGCGGCTGGGGACCTTGCGAATGATCGCAGGGGCCACGGTCGGCTTTGCTCTGGCGACATTCGCGGGCTTCGGCCTCGCGCTTGCGGGGCTGGCGAGCCTGCCCGCCACGATGACGACGCTGTTCGTGGGCAACATCTTCCTGGGCGTGATCCTGCCCACCGCGCAGGTGCAGGCGCTGGAGGATCACGGCGAGATCGCGGGGCTTGCCTCGTCTCTGGGCGGCACGATGCAGATGGTGGCGGCAGGCGTCCTCGTCGCGGCGGCGGGGCCCTTCCTTGACGGCACCGTCCTGCCGATGCTGGCGGCGATCGCAGCCTGCGGCCTGATCGCGCTGGTCCTGTCGCGGATGATCCCGCGTCAGGCGGCCCTGGCCTGAACCTCGGCGAGGGCCGCGTCCAGCACCTCCAGCCCCGCACCGTCGCGGCTGGCGCGTTCCGACAGGACCCGCCGCCAGCCCCGCGCCCCGGGGCGGCCGCTGAAGAGGCCCAGCATGTGCCGGGTCACCTGGTGCAGCCGGCCACCGGCGGCGAGGTGCTCGGCGATATAGGGCCGCATCGCCTCGGCCACCGTCAGCGGATCGGGGGCGAAACCCTCGCCCCAGAGCGCATCGGCCCCGATCAGGACCGAGGCCGGGTCGTGATAGGCCGCCCGGCCGATCATCACCCCGTCCAGCCCCCGCGCGAGCAGATCCCGCGCCTGGTTCAGCGAGGTGATGCCACCGTTGATGCAGATGGTCAGCTCGGGAAAGCGCTGCTTCATCCGCACCACGAGGTCGTGATCCAGGGGCGGGATCTCGCGGTTTTCCTTGGGCGACAGGCCCTGAAGCCAGGCCTTGCGGGCATGAACGATGACGTGACGCACCCCTGCCCCGGCAATGGTCTCGATGAAATGCGGCAGGACGGTTTCGGGATCCTGCTCGTCCACACCGATCCGGCATTTCACCGTGACGGGCGCGTCGGTTTCCCCCTGCATCGCACGCACGCAATCGGCCACCAGCGCCGGGCGCTCCATCAGCACCGCACCGAAGCAGCCCGACTGCACCCGGTCCGAGGGGCAGCCGCAGTTGAGGTTCACCTCGTCATGGCCCCAGTCCCGCGCGATCCGGGTCGCCTCGGCCAGCTCGTTCGGATCCGAACCGCCGAGTTGCAGGGCCAGGGGATGTTCGACAGGGGAATGGTCCAGAAGCCGGCCCCTCGGGCCATGGATGATCGCGGGGGCGGTCACCATTTCGGTGTAAAGCATGGCCCGCCGTGTCATGTGGCGGTGAAGGACGCGGCAATGCCGGTCCGTCCAGTCCATCATCGGGGCGACGGAGAGGCGGTGGGGGCCGAACGGCGCGGGCGCCCCCTGTTCCAGGTTATCGTCATGAGAGACCGCCATGGGTCGTTCTTCCCTGATAGGCCTTGCCCCCGCCCGGGTCCTGCATGTCCCCCGAGCGGGGCGTGAACCGCGCCGGGTTTGCCGGAGGCTGATGTTGGTTAGTTACGCGGCCATGGCTTCAGTTTCCAGAGCTGCATAGAAGTTGGCCTCGGCTTCGGCTGGCGGGATGTTCCCGATGGGCTCAAGCAGACGGCGGTTGTTGAACCAGTCGACCCATTCCAGCGTGGCGTATTCGACGGCCTCGAAGCTGCGCCAGGGGCCGCGGCGGTGGATGACCTCCGCCTTGAACAGGCCGTTGATCGTCTCGGCAAGCGCGTTGTCATAGCTGTCGCCCACGCTGCCGACCGAGGGCTCGATGCCTGCCTCAGCGAGGCGTTCGGTGTATTTGATCGACAGATACTGGCTTCCCCGGTCGCTGTGGTGAACCAGCCCCATGCCCTTGACCGGGCGGCGTTCATGGACCGCCTGTTCGAGCGCATCGAGGACGAACCCGGCATGAGGGGTCGTGCTGACACGCCACCCGACGATGCGCCGAGCGTAGGCGTCGATGACGAAAGGTGAGGGCCTGCCCGCCGCCGGTCCGAGGGCTGGCCCGAACGAGACGAACCCCTTCCATGTGGCGACATAGGTGAAGTCCGAAACCCACAGCATGTTCGGCGCGGGCACCCGGAACTGGCGGTTCACCTTGTCCAGCGGACAGGGCTGCTTCTTGTCGGGGATCGTCGTCCTGTGCGGCTTTCCTCGGATAATGCCCTGAATATCCATGTCCTTCATCAACCTCGCGACAGTGCAGCGGGCGACATCGAACCCCTCGCGGCGCAGCTGGTGCCAGACCTTGCGCACGCCGTAGACGCTCCAGTTCTCCTCGAAGACGCGTCGGATATGCGGCCGAAGCTCCGCGTCCCGCCGGGCACGCTCTGACTGCCGCGCCGGATCGGCCCGCTTCGACAGATGTTCATAGTAGGTCGCAGGGGCGATCGGCAGAACCTCGCAGATCGGCTCGACCCCATGCTTGTCCCTGTGATCGTCGATGAAGGCGATCATGTCTTTTGCCGGCGCTCGAGCTCCGCCATCGCAAAATACGCGCTGGCCTTGCGCAGGATCTCGTTGGCCTGGCGCAGTTCACGGTTCTCGCGTTCCAAGGCCCTCATCCGCTCGGCCATCTCGCTCGAGACGCCCGGACGCTTGCCGCTATCGACCTCGGCCTTCCTGACCCAGTCGTTCAGCGTCTGCGGTGCGCAGCCGATCTTCGAGGAAATCGACATCACCGCCTGCCAGCGCGTTCCATGCTGCCCCTCATTGTCGAGAACCAGCCGAACGGCCCGTTCGCGCACTTCAGGGGAAAACTTGTTCGTTGTGACCTGCCCCCCGGTCGTCCCTCGTTCATAACGAGAGTCCTTGGGGTTGATATTGGTTGGTTTCGGGTGTGGCAAGCGCGCCGGGCGCGGAGCCCTCAGATTGCTCAAGCGCTCGGCG
>JBKBRG010000134.1:0-6503 GCA_046292325.1 Tabrizicola sp. | reverse complement strand
GAGCAGCGACTTCAGCAGGATGAAGCCATAGACCGGCTTGGACCAGAGCTCGGCGTAATTCTCGAAGGTCAGCGGCAACGAGACATTGCCGCGTCCGCCCGTCATCACCGAATAGATCATCACCGTCGCCAGCGGCAGGGCGAGCAGGACAATCACATAGATCGCCGTCGGACTGATCAGCTTGAGGCCCGCCCGGGCCTCGGAACGCGGCGTTGCGGCCATGCTTCCCCCTGTCCGGCCACGCTTCGGTGGCCTTGTGATTTGATCAGACCTAGACCGGATGACCGCGTCCAGGCAAGAGGGCCATCATTTCGCGCCGAAATCAACCCCGGACGCCGCGGTAGAGCGGTCGGGCCGGCACTGGCCCGGCCGCTGGTCAGGAGGCGACCCGCTCGATCGCGATCGCCCGTTTCTTCAGCTCGTCATAAAGCGTCGGCACCACGCGAATCGAACCGACCGCGACACGCAGCGCCTCGGCGATGCGGGCTTCGGACGGGTCGTCCGAGGCCACGCGCCAGACCATGCGGCGGGCGACGCCGTCGTCATAGACGATTTCGGTGCGGCCGTGCCGGTTCTTGCGCCAGCCAAGGAAATCCGCGCCGCCATGCGGCGCGTGGAAGGTATGTTGAAGTCCCATTTTTCGGGCTCGCTTTTTCTGCTCGTGCGCGAAGGGTGCGGCAAGGACCGCCTGCCGGTCAACCGGGCGCCCCGGCAAATCCGCGTGAGCGAGTCCGATCTGCAACAGGTCGGGCCTCTCAGACCAGAAGGTCCGAAGGCGGACGGGCCAGGAGATCGGCCAGCTTGCACATCGCGTCCTCGAAGGCCTCGCGCGGGACGCCGGCGGCGATGGCGATGCGCACCGCGTTCGGGGCGCGGCCATGGACCAGCGCATATTCGTCGGCCGAGCGGACCAGCACGCCGCGCGCCTCGGCGGTGCGCAGGAAGGTCGAGGCGCGCCAGCCCTGCGGCAGTCGCAGCCAGACGAAGGGCACGCCGGGCTGCCAGCCGAGGTCGAAGGCGCCGAGATGGTTCACCAGAACTTGCTGGCGGGCGGCGAATTCGGCCTGCACGGCCTCGCGGATGCGCTGCGCATCGCCGGAACGGAAGAGGCGCAGCATCAGATCGGCCACCGGCCGCGACAGCGCAAAGAAGCCGTGCTGCGCCGTCAGCCGCCCGGCCTCGCCCATGCCCGCGGGACAGATGACATAGCCAAAGCGCAGCGCCGCCGAGAGCGTCTTGGACACCGAGCCCACCAGCCAGACCCGTTCGGGGGCAAGCGCGCGCAGCGAGGGAATGTCGGAGACCGCGACGGAATAGCAGTCGTCCTCGAGGATCTGGAGATCGTAACGCCTGCCGATCTCGGCGATTTCCTGCCGGCGACTGGCAGGCATCCGGCCCGTGGTCGGGTTCTGCGCCTCGGTCGTCAGGCACAGGACCTGCGCCCCGTGGCGGCGGCAGGCCGCGTCGAGCGCCGCCGGGACGACGCCGTATTCGTCGATCTCGACCGTCACCACTTCGGCCCGGGCCGCGCGGGCGGCATAACGGAAGCCGGGATAGGCGAGGTCCTCGATCAGCACAACCGGCCGTTCCCCGCGCAGGCAGCAATCGAGGATCAGGTGGATCGCATTCTGCCCGCCGTGGGTCAGCGCAACGTCCTCGGGACCGACAGGGCCGAGGATCCGGTCGCCCATCCAGCCCACCACCTCGCGCCGCAGCGCGGCCTCGCCGGACTGGCTGGTATAGTCGAGCCAGCCCTGCCCCGTCCCCTCGGCCATATCGAGCAGCGCCGCCCGGAAGGCCTGCGCCTGGCCAAGCTCGGGCACCTGGGGCGCGCGCAGATCGACCAGCCCGGAGGTCCCGCCCGTGACCCGCTCGGCATACAATGGCTGCGTCGGCCCCAGGCGCGGCGATTGTGCCGCAACAAAGGTGCCACGGCCCACGGTCGCCGCCAGCAAGCCCTCCTGGGTTGCCAGCTGATAGGCCCGCGCGACGGTTCCGGGCGTCAGATGCAGCCGCCAGGCCAGATCGCGCACCGTTGGCAATTGCGAATTCGGCGGAAGTTCACCCGCGCGGATGGCCTCGCGCAGCGCCCGCGACAGCGCCAGATACTTCGGTCCGGGAAATTGAGTCAGATCAGGCGCCCAATTTGTGTCAGTCACAATAATCCTCTGGCGACTCATTGCGGTGTCGATCTACATTGTTCCTACCGTAATGCGACTATTGTATCAATACAAAAGACGGGAGGCAGACATGCCCCGGACCATGACCCAGACCATTCCCTTGCGTGCCCGGCGCAGCCTTCTCGCACGCGTTGCCGATGCCTTTGCCGCAGCCGCCCTCCGCCGCCGCCACCGCCAGCAGCTTGCCTTGCTGGATGCCCATCTGCTGCGCGACATCGGCCTGGATGCCCACGAAGCGCAGACCGAATCGGCAAAGCCCTTCTGGCGGCCCTGACCCCGTTTCCCCGAGCGCCCGGACGCTCTTACCCCTGAACTGGGCCGGGATTTCCCGGCCCGTTTTTTTCCTTCCGATCTCGCTGCACGATCGCATCGATCCGGTCGAGCACATCGGGATCCGGCGGCTGGCAATGAAGCGGCGCAAGCTGCCGGACGGCCTCGATCGAGCAGTCCCACCAGCGCAGGCCGTGCAGGCGCGCGGTGATCCCCGGGTCAAAGCGCGGACGCAGCAGCCTGGCGGGATTGCCGCCCCAGATCTCGTAGGGGCCGACATCCCGCGCGACGGTCGCATTCGCGGCGATCACCGCTCCGTCACCGATCGTCACCCCCGAAAGTATGGTGACATTGCTTCCCAGCCAGACATCATTGCCGATGACGACATCGCCGCCGGTCTGGGGATGGCCGGAGATGCCGCGTCCGCCAAGCTGCTTGACGAATATGTGGCCGAAGGGAAAGGTGCTGGACCAGTCCACCCGGTGATTGCCCCCAAGCAGGACGGTCAGGCCGGTCGCCACGGAACAGAACGCCCCGATGATCAGCGACGCCCCCTCCCGCCACTCGCGGATCCTCGCCGCCTCCACCCCATAGGTGAAGCGGCCGACCTCGATGCGCGAGCGTCCGACCACGCCATGCCGGGTGCCATCCACCTCTCCCACGAGAACGAGGCCGGCTTTCCTTGCGGGTGTGGGCGGGAGGGTTTCCATGGGCTCTCCTTCGGTTGGCGGCTGACAGAAGCTAGCAGTTCTGGCCGGAAGGCGAAGGCGCTTTCCTGTGCCGTCGACGCCCTGGCCGCGGACTCGGCGCCGGGGTGTATCATGAACGTCTGATCGTAAATACCGGTGATTTCCGAGCACATGTTCCGGAACGCGACGCCCGGCCACGGGATCCGGCGCCAGGCGAACGGCTGGCCATGGCAGACCGGGGGCGCCGCACGGGGTCCGAGGTCAAGGCCGGCCGTGCGGCGCGAAAAGATTGCAAGCAGAGACTTCGCGCTGCGCTGAGTTCGCCGAAGGCAGGCCGGCAACGCAAAACGCGGCGCCATGGCGCCGCGTTTTCCGGATCCGTTCTGCGGGTCGGATCAGCGTTTGGAGAACTGGAACGACCGGCGGGCCTTCGGCTTGCCGTATTTCTTGCGTTCCACCACGCGGCTGTCGCGGGTCAGGAAGCCGGCGGCCTTCAGCGGCGCGCGCAGCGCCGGTTCGTAAAGCTGCAACGCCTTCGAGATGCCGTGCTTCACCGCACCGGCCTGGCCCGAAAGCCCGCCACCGGCGACGGTGGCATAGACGTCGAACTGGCCCTCGACGTTCGCGACGGTGAAGGGCTGCTTCAGGATCATCTGCAGCACCGGACGGGCGAAATAGACCGACATTTCCTTGCCGTTGACCACGACCTTGCCGGAACCGGGCTTGACCCAGACACGGGCGACCGCATCCTTGCGCTTGCCGGTGGCATAGGACCGGCCCAGCTTGTCGCGGACCGGCTGGCGCGGCGCCGCTTCGACGGCGGCGGGCGCGGACCCCACGGCCGATTTCAGGTCGTCGAGAGATTTGATGTCGGCCATGGATTACGCGCTCCGGGTGTTCTTCGGGTTCATGGACTTGACGTCCAGAACGGTCGGCTGCTGCGCCTCGTGCGGATGGGTGGCCCCGGCGTAGACGCGGAGGTTGGTCATCTGCTGACGGCCCAGACGGTTGCGGGTGATCATGCGCTCGACCGCCTTGATCACCACGCGCTCGGGATGGGCGCCTTCCAGCACCTGCCGCGCGGTCCGGCTCTTGATCCCGCCCGGATGGCCGGTGTGCCAGTAGTAGACCTTGTCGTTGCGCTTGTTGCCGGTCATCTGCACCTTGTCGGCGTTGATGACGATGACATTGTCGCCCATGTCCATGTGGGGGGTGAAGGTCGGCTTGTTCTTGCCGCGCAGGATGTTGGCGACGATCGTGGCGAGGCGGCCCAGAACGACACCCTCGGCGTCGATCAGGATCCACTTCTTCTCGATGTCCGCCGGGGTAGCGGTGAAGGTTTTCATCGTTGTTCCCAATGAAGAAGGGGGCACCACTGCCCCCGGATCTCGGATGCCGGCTTATCGCCGAAGCCGGATGCATCGTCAAGCGGTGAGCAGGATTATTAATCACACAAAATCAACATCTTGCAAGAACGGTATCCATATACCCCACGCCCGCCAGCTCTTTTCCCGGATACTCTCGGGGGGCCGGGGGCAAGGCGGACCCGGCCCGGACAGCTAGCGCAGTTTCGGCGGGCGCGAGGGATCCATCCCGGGCGCCGCCGGTGCCAGGTCCTGCACCCGGGGCTCCGGCAGATCGAAGCGCAGACCGACCTTCGCCATCGCCCGCGCCGCGGGCGAGGCACCGGCGAGGAACACCACGTCCAGTTCGCCCGCCTCGACGCCGGAGAAGACCAGCGCCTCGCTCATCGCCCGCGCCAGCGCCCCCTCGGCCCCGGGGGCCGCATCGATCAGCGCAAGAAGATGCCCGCGCCGGCCATCGCGATAGGTGACCCCGGCCAGCAGAGCGGCAAGCGCAAGCCCCCCGGCCCGTGCCAGCTTGGCATCCAGCGCCGCGATCACCGCCTGCGGAACCGCGGGGGCGTGGAATTCCTGCGGCAGCGCCTCGACTTCCTCGGGCGCCTCCGCCAGGGTCTCGGCCAGCCAGTCCACCGCCTCGGCGGGCAAGAGCATCGACGAGGGCGCCACCCCGAGGTTGACCCCCATCCCGATCCCCTGCCCTTTCAGCAGCCCCGCTATCAGCCGGCCCGGCAAGGCCGCATAGGGCGCGATCCCGCCGGTGAAGGCTGCCAGCCGCTCTTCCCGGTCGAAGACCAGCACGACCGGGCCATCCTCCAGGTCGAAGACCTGCGGCTCCAGCGTCTCGCCCTCGGCCTCTTTCGCCAGCAGCACGACCATCTCGCCATCGGCCAGCCGCTCGAAGAAGCGCAGGCGCAACGCCTCGTTCTCGGGGTCGGCCGAGACGGCGGCATGGGCGGCATCCAGCAGCGTCACCAGTTCAGTCATCCATCACCTCCCGCACCCGGGCGCGCAGGGCCGGCAGAAGCTCGGCCTCGAACCGGGGATTGCGCTTCAGCCACCCCGTATTCCGCCACGAGGGATGCGGCAAGGGAAAGACGCCCTGTGCCGCCGGTCCGCGCCAATCCGCCACGGCGGCGGTCACCGCACGCGGGCCGAGGTGCCAGCGGATCGCGGCGCCGCCGACCAGAAGCGTCAGGCGCGGCGGGCCGAGCATGTCCATGACCCTTCGTCGCCAGGTGGCGGCGCAGAGCGGTGGCGGCGGCAGGTCAGCCCCCTTTTCGTCATAGCCGGGAAAGCAGAAGGCCATCGGCACGATGGCAACGCGGGAAAGATCGTAGAACTCGTCCTCTGTCACGGCCATCCAGTGGCGCAGGCGGTCGCCCGAGGCGTCGGTGAAGGGCCGTCCGCTGGCATGCACCCGCGCGCCGGGCGCCTGACCGGCGATCAGGATCCGCGCGCCGGGGCGGAACCAGACCACCGGGCGCGGCGCATGGGCAGTCGCGGTCGCGGCGAAGCGGTCGGCACAGCGCCGGCAGGCGAGGATCTCGGCAGAAAGCGTCATCGCGACAGCCTGTCCGCCCGGCGCCCGACATGCAAGGCCGAGGCCCCCCTGCCCGACACTCCCCGCCGATCCGGTGCCCGGCCCATTGCGGGTCCGGCCATTCCGCGTCAAATGATCCGATCCTTCTGCCGGGCCGCTTCTGATGTATCGTGTCTCCTCCGTCCTGCCCCGGTTCGCGCTTGCGCTTCTGGCCGGCGTCGTCCTTGCGACGCTCTGGGTCAATCTGGCGCCGGCAGGCTATTACGACGCGATCGAATGGCGGCTTCTGGATCTGGATCTGCCGCGCTGGATCGCCCCGCTGCCGATCAGCCTGACGCCGATGACGCTGGTCTCGGACGGGCTCATGGCGCTGTTCCTGTTCATCGTCGGCAAGGAGCTGTGGGAGGCGCTGGTTGCCGAGCACGGGTCGCTGCGGGGCCGGCAGGCGGCCCTGCCCGCG
>JBKBRG010000133.1:0-6509 GCA_046292325.1 Tabrizicola sp. | reverse complement strand
GCATGTGGTCGAAATAGGGCAGGGCCAGGAAGGCGTCGCGACGGAAGGCCTTCAGCCCGCAGCCGGTGTCGCGCGTCCCGTCGCGCAGCACGGCCGATCGGATCGCATTGGCCGCGCGCGAGGCCAGGCGCTTGGACCAGGTGTCCTTGCGCCCGACGCGCTGGCCCGCGACCAGCCCGCAGGCCGGGTCGGCGCCGGTGCCGATCAGCGGTGCGATCAGGCGGGGCAGGTTTTCCGGCGGGTTCTGGCCATCACCATCCAGCGTGGCGACGATGGGCGCGCGTGCCGCCAGCACCCCCGAGTGCAGCGCCGCCGACTGCCCGGCCGAGACCGGATGCCCCAGCACCCGGATCCGCCGGTCGGCCGCGGCCAGGCTCAGGCAGATCTCCCGGGTGCGGTCGGTCGATCCGTCGTCCACCAGGATCAGCTCCCAGGACCGGTCGGCCATGGCGCCGGCGATTCCCGCGACCAGGGCCTCGACCGCGCCTTCCTCGTTCTTCATCGGCACGACAAGCGCCACGTCCGGCGTCGTGCCGGGCGGCATGGCCGGATCTGGGTTCATCTCGTTCTGCCGGTCTTTGGCCATTGGGCACCCCTAGGCCCGTTTCATGACGATCCTGCGACGGATCGGTTGCGCGACTCTATCGTTTCGTCATGGCGACCGCCAGCCCGAGCCGGGGCGTTCGGCACGCGTCAGCCTGTCGCGAATCTTTCATCCGGATTGCACGTTCCTGTCGCATCGTCCCGCCAGCATTCCCGCGTCACAGACGCAGGACATTCCCGACATGACTTCACGACCGATCCTCGGCGCCGCGCTCTGCCGTGCCAGCCTTGCCGCCCACCGGGACTGGCTTCTCGAGGCCCCGCGCGACCTGGAGCTTCAGCATTTCGTCGAGGCGCCGGTGCTGGATGGCGACTGGTCCGGGCTGGCGGAAGAGGTGAACCGGCTGCTCGACGGCCACCAGGGGCGCCGCGGCATCCACGGGCCGTTCTGGGGCTTCACCATCGCCTCCTACGATCCCGAGGTGCGCCGCATCGTCGCCCGCCGCATGGATCAGGCGCTGGATGTCTGCGCCGCCGTCCAGGGCACGCATGTGGTGATCCATTCGCCCTTCACCACCTGGGGCTACAACCACCGCGGCCTTTACCCCACCGACACCGCCCGGATGCTGGAAGCCGCCCGCGACACGCTGGGTGCGGCGCTGAAGCGGGCCGAGGACATGGGCGTCACCTTCGTGCTGGAGAACATCGAGGACGTGGAGCCCTCCGACCGCGCCATGCTCTGCGCCGAACTCGGCTGGCAGGCGCTGGAACTGTCGGTGGACACGGGGCATGCGCATTACGCCCACATCTCGACCGGGGCGCCGCCGGTGGACTTCTACATCCGCGCCGCCGCCGGCCGGCTCGGCCATGTCCATCTTCAGGACGCGGACGGTTTCGCCGACCGGCACTGGCAGATCGGCCATGGCACGATCCTGTGGCCCTCGGTCTTTGCCGCGCTGGCCCAGGCCCGCTCCGCCGGGGCCAATCCGCGCCTGATCCTGGAACTGCGCGACAAGGCGGGCGTGATCCCCTCGGCGCACTATCTCAAGGCGATGGGGCTTGCGGAATGAACCCGCTGAAATTCGTCATCCTGTCCGACCTGCACCTTTCTGTTCCCGGCGTGCCGGTGAACGGGCTGGACACCGGCGTCCGCACCCGCGAGGCGCTGGACGCGATCCAGCGCGATCATGCCGACGCGGCCTTCGTCCTTCTGGCAGGAGATCTCGCCGACCGGGGCGAGATCGCGGCCTACCGCCATCTGCGGGACATGATCGCCGACCTGCCGATGCCGGTCTATCTGACACTGGGCAACCACGACGACCGCACGGCCTTCCTGTCGGTCTTCGGCGAGGCCCTCGACGACCCGCTGGGCCGGGTCTCCACCGCCTTCGACGCGGGCGGGCACCGGATCATCCTGCTGGACACGACCGAGCCGGGGCTGGTCGGGGGCAGGCTCTGCCGGGGCCGGCTCGACTGGCTGGCCGCCCGGCTGGACGAGGCGGCGGACCGTCCGGTCATCGTCGTCCAGCACCACCACGCGAACCCGCTGTTCCTGCCGGTCGATGCGATCATCCTGGAAAACGCGACCGACTACGTTCAGGTGCTGACCCGCCACCCCGAGGTGCGGCAGGTCATCGCCGGGCATGTCCACCTGCCGACCTCGGCGGTCTGGAAAGGCATCCCGATGACCACGCTGGCCGGGTCGCATTACTCTGTCACCCCCCATGTGCCGGGCGTGCCGGGCCGCCAGCGCCAGCTGGAAGGCCCCGCGCAGATGGCCGTGGTCCTGCTGCATCCCGAAGGTGTCACCGTGCATTTCCAGGATCACGGCGAAGGCCACCTGACCATGGCGCCGGGCCTGTTCCACTAGGCCCGGAGGCCCAAACGCGACGCCTTTCCATCCCTGCCGGGCCGCCCCGGCAGGGCTGCGGCGTTTTGTTCAAATCTATGATATGTATGGATATTTTTGCTGTTCTGTCGTCAATCCTTCATCGAATCCCAGCATAAGGGCGCCGCGATCCAACCTTCCACAACGGAGACAGGGACGATGACCCAGAAACTTGCTGCCGCCGCGTTGGCGCTTGCCGCAACCGCCGGTTCGGCCTCGGCCGAGAAGATCAAGTTCGAATACTGGTATGGCCTGACCGGCGACCTCGGCGCCGTGGTGGCGGAAACCTGCAACCGGTTCAACGCCAGCCAGGATCAGTTCGAGGCCGTCTGCGTCGGCCAGGACGGCTATGACAAGGCCGTGCAGAACACCATCGCCGCCTTCCGCGCCGGCAAGCACCCGACGCTCTTGCAGTCCTTCGACGCCGGCACCGCCGACCTGATGCTGTCGGGCGAGTTCTACCCGGTTCACCAGATGATGGCCGATCACGGCATCACCATCGACTGGGCGAACTATTTCCCCGGCATCGCCAACTACTACGCCGACAGCAAGGGCAACTTCGTCTCGATGCCCTTCAACAGCTCGACCCCGGTCTACTATTACAACGCCGACCATTTCGCCAAGGCCGGCATCGCCGAGGCGCCGCTGACCTGGGAAGGCATGGAAGCGGCGTTCAAGGCGCTGAAGGCCTCGGGCATCGATTGCCCCTATGCCTATGCGCCCGAAGTCTGGATCGACCTCGAGCAGTTCTCGATGGCGCACAACGTTCCCGTCGCCTCGAACGACAACGGCTATGCGGGGCTTGACACCGAACTGCTGTTCAACACCACGCTGCATGTGAAGCACATGGAGAACATCCAGCGCTGGCTCAGCGAGGGTCTGGCGCAGATGCGGACGCAGGCCTCGGGCAAGACCGCGCGCGACAGCTTCGTCGAAGGGGAATGCTCGATCTTCTTCTCGTCGATCGCCGATCACAACACCGTGCACAAGCTGAAGCCCGCCTTCGCCTGGGACGTGCAGATGATCCCGGTCTACGAAGGGACAGAGCGCCACAACACCGTCGTCGGCGGGGCCTCGCTCTGGGTGCTGTCGGGCAAGACGGCCGACGAATACAAGGCCGCCGCGGCCTATCTGCAATTCCTTGCCACCCCGGAATCGGAAGAGTTCTGGGTGTCGAACACCGGCTACATTCCGGTGACAAAGACCGGCTATGAGGCGCTTCTCGCCAAGGGCTTCTACGACAAGGCGCCCTACAAGAACCGCGACATCGCGCTGAAATCGCTCACCTTCACCGAGCCGACCAACCTGACCCGCGGCATCCGCCTGGGCGGCATGATCCAGATCCGCGCCGAGTGGAAGGCCGAGGTCGAGGCCGCCCTCGCCGGTCAGAAGTCGATGAAGGAGGCGCTGGACACCGCCGTCGCCCGTGGCAACGAGATCCTGGCCCGCTTTGCCCAGACCTACGCCGGCAAGTCCTTCCCCTGAGCCGACAGCGGGGCGCGGCCCGTCCGGTCGCGCCCCTTTCCACCAAGCGGAGGTCCCATGCGCCGCGCCCATTTCAAGTTCAGCTGGATCGTGCCGCTGCTGCTCGCGCCGCAGCTTCTGGTCATCTTCACCTTCTTCTACTGGCCCTCGGCCCAGGCGCTGTATTGGGCCTTCACGCTGGAGCAACCCTGGGGCGGCGGGAACACCTGGGTCGGGTTCGACAACTTCCGCAAGGTGCTGAGCGACCCCTACTACTGGGGCTCGGTCCGGGTCTCGGTGATCTACGCGCTGGCGACCACGGTGCTGGCGATGGGGATGGCGCTGGTGCTGGCCCTGTTCGTGGACCGTCAGCTGGCGGGCTACCGGGTCTGGCGCGTCGGCATCATCTGGCCCTATGCCGTGGCCGCCCCCGCCGTGGGCCTGGCCTTCCAGTTCGTCTTCAACCCCGGCGCGGGCATCTTCAGCTACATCAACACCATCGCCCCCGGCTGGTGGGACCTGTCGAAGCATCCCTGGCAGGCGATCGCCGCGATCGTCATCGCCGGGGCCTGGAAGCAGGTCGCCTACAGCTTCATCTTCTTCCTCGCCGCGCTTCAGGCGATCCCCCGCAGCCTGACCGAGGCCGCCGCGATGGACGGCGCCCGTCCGCTGCGCCGGATGATCGACCTGCAACTGCCGCTGCTGACGCCGACCTTCTTCTTCCTTCTGGTGATCAACATCACCGACAGCTTCACCGACAGTTTCGGCATCGTCGATACGCTGACCGGCGGCGGGCCGTTCCGGGCGACCGACCTGATGGTCTACAAGATCTATTCCGACGGCTTCCGGGGCTTCGACTATTCCGGCGCCGCCGCGCAATCCATCATCCTGATGTGCCTCGTCATGGCGCTGACCTTCATCCAGTTCCGCTACATCGAGCGGCGCGTGCATTACACCTGAGGCCCCCGATGATCGAACGCACGCCCATCCTGAACCTTGCAACCCACCTGATCCTCGTCTTCGGGCTGGCCATCATCCTCGTCCCGATCTGGCTGGCCTTCGTCGCCGCGACGCATGACCTTCAGGCCGTCAACTCCGCCCCCGTCGAGTTCTGGCCGGGCGACCGGTTCTGGCCGAACCTGAAGGAAGCCTGGGCGCAATCGGACTTCGGCCGGAAGTTCGTGAATTCGTTCATCGTCGCGACCGGGGTCGTGGTGGGCAAGGTCACGCTGGCCTGCATCACCGCCTTCGCGCTGGTGTTCTTCCGGTTCCGCGGCCGGATGGTGATCTTCTGGATGATCTTCATCACCCTCATGCTGCCGCTGGAGGTTCGCATCGTGCCCACCTATGCGGTGGCCGCCAATGCCTTGTCTCCCTTCCAGGCGATCCTGGACGCCACGGGCATCACCGGGCTGCTGAACAGCCTGTCAGGGCTCGAGCTGTCGCTGGAGTGGAACCTGCTCAACTCCTATACCGGGCTGATCCTGCCGCTCGTCGCCACCGCCACCGGCACCTTCCTCTACCGCCAGTTCTTCCTGACGATCCCCGACGAACTGGTCGAGGCCGCGCGGATGGACGGTGCCGGGCCCCTGCGCTTTCTCTGGGACGTGCTGATCCCGCTGTCGAGGACCAACATCGCGGCCCTGGCGACGATCATGTTCGTCTATGCCTGGAACCAGTATCTCTGGCCGCTTCTCGTCATCACCGACCGGGCCAATTACGGCATGGTCGTCGTGCAGCTTTCCGACCTCGTGCCCGACCAGCTGACCACCGGCGGCGGCACGCCGACCTGGCATCTGGCCATGGCGGCGACGCTGGTGGTGATGCTGCCGCCGATCCTGGTCGTCATCTTCATGCAGCGCTGGTTCGTGCGCGGCCTCATCAACACCGACAAGTAGAGGGCTCCCATGGCCGAGATCGCCATCCGCAACGTCGCCAAGACCTATGGCAAGACCACGATCATGGAAGGGGTGAACCTCACCATACGCGACGGCGAATTCGTCGTCATCCTCGGCCCCTCGGGCTGCGGCAAGTCCACGCTCCTGCGCCTGATCGCCGGGCTGGAGGAGATCACCGCCGGAGAGATCGCCATCGCCGGTCAGGTGGTGAACGACCTCGAACCCCGCGAACGCGGCTGCGCCATGGTGTTCCAGAACTACGCCCTCTATCCCCACATGACCGTGGCCGAGAACATCGGCTATGCGCTGAAGGTCGCGGGCGTGCCGAAGGCGGAACGTCAGGCCCGGGTCGCGGCCACGGCGGCCTCGGTCGGGCTGGCCGATTACCTCGACCGCAGGCCCGGTCAGCTCTCCGGCGGCCAGCGTCAGCGCGTCGCCATGGCCCGCGCCATCATCCGCGAGCCGAAGGTCTTCCTGTTCGACGAGCCCCTGTCGAACCTCGATGCCAAGCTGCGGGTCCAGATGCGGCACGAGATCCGGCGCATCCACACCCGCATCAAGGCCACCTCCGTCTTCGTCACCCATGACCAGCACGAGGGCATGACGCTGGCCGACCGGCTGGTGGTGATGAACAAGGGCACCATCGAACAGGTCGGCACCCCGGACGAGATCTACGACCGCCCGGCCAGCCTTTATGTCGCGGGCTTCATCGGCAG
>JBKBRG010000132.1:0-6521 GCA_046292325.1 Tabrizicola sp. | reverse complement strand
GGGCGCGGCGCGAGGCGGCGGCCGAGATCGGCGTCGGCCTGCACCCCGAGGTTGACACGGATGTCTGTCTGCCGCTCGACAGGGTAGAGACCTTCCTGAACCTTGCGATCCAGCGTCTCGAAGCCCTTGACCCCGGTGCGGGCACGATCACGGTCGCGCATCTGGGCGACGGCAACCTGCATTTCACGGCCTATCCGACCCGAGATGACAAGGCCCTGAAAGACCGGGTGCTGGAGGCGATCGAGGACCTGGTGGTCCAGCTCGGCGGCAGTTTCTCGGCCGAACACGGGGTCGGCCTGTCCAAGTTGCCCTCGATGCGGCGCCGCAAGGACCCGGTGGCGCTTGACGTGATGAAGGTGCTGAAGCAGGCACTCGACCCGCAAGGGTTGCTGAACCCGGGCAAGGTGATCCCCTGAGCTTGCGGCCACCCCGCAGCCGCGATACCGAGGCGCCATGTCCGCGATCCGCCTCTGCCTGAGCGACCCCGCGCTGCGCGCCTGCGGCATGCTCATGGGTTTGCAGGGTGCCGTGGCCTGCTCGTTCGGGCCCTACATCTCCACCCTCGCCGTCAATACGTTCGGCTTCGGCGATACGGGCTATGCGATCCTGCTTGCGGTCTCCTCGCTCGCTTCGGTTTCCGCATCGGTGATCGGAGGCATCCGCGCCGACCAGACGGCGAACCGACGGAACGTCACGCTGACCGCAGTGGTCTCGCTGCTGCTTGCCACCCTGCTGATGACCGTCGCGCCCGGCCCGTGGATCTTTGCCCTTGCCGTGGGCGTTCTGGTCCCGATCAGCGGCATCACCTTCGGTCAGGTCTTCGCGCAGGCGCGTCTCGCCGCCTTTCGCCATCCGGCTGAAACCCGCGATGGCGTCATGGCCGTGATCCGCGCCATCTTTGCCGCGCCTTTCGTGGTTGTCCTGCCGCTCTGGTCGCTTGCCTTCGCTGCGGGCGCCCCCGTCACCGCGGTCTTTCCCGTCGGTCTG
Source organism: Tabrizicola sp. (assembly GCA_046292325.1). Taxonomy (GTDB): domain Bacteria; phylum Pseudomonadota; class Alphaproteobacteria; order Rhodobacterales; family Rhodobacteraceae; genus Tabrizicola. The sequence goes on along the minus strand of JBKBRG010000132.1, from coordinate 5,534 downwards.
GTCCTGTCGGCCGGCATGCTGGCGCTTGTGCTTCTGCTCTGGCCGGCCGATGGGCAGACGGAATGGGGCGACCGGCCATCCGGCCTGACCTTCCGTGCCGCCCTCGCCGAGATGGGTCGCCTTGCCATCGCTGCCCGCGTCATGGCGCTTGGCGCCGTATCCGGCGCGACGACCGTCTACATGGCGGTCATCTCGCTGGTGATGACGCCCGAGATCGGGCGATCGAGCGCAGATGTCGCCCTGTATGTCGGGCTTGTGGCGGGGCTTGAGGTGCCCTTCATGCTGCTGATCCCCGGCCTGACCCGGGGATTGCCGCGCACCGCGCTGATCCTTGCCGGCGCCGCCCTCTACGGCCTGCATGTCGCGCTCTTGCCCCTGCTGGCGCCCACAGCCTTCGTCTGGTTGCTCGTCCTGCCGGCGGCTGTCGGGGGGGCCGTGATCCTTACCGTTCCGATCGCCTATCTGCAGGATCTTCTGGCCGACCGACCCGGTGCGGGGGCCTCGCTCATGGCGGTGCAGCGTCTTGCCGGCGATGCGACCGCGGCGGGCTGCTTTGCGCTTGGGACCGCTCTGGCCGACTACGGAACGGTTGCCCTTCTTGGCGTCGCGGCATCGCTTGCCGGCGCCGCGGCTCTGTGGCGGATCGACCGCAGCTGAATTGCTGCGCGGCACGACTTGCAGGATGCTGCAAGATTGCTGCGCAGCAAATCAATGGAATCAGCAGCTTGCCATACCCGACTTTCCAGGTCGCTTCTGGTGCCGCCGGCCTCAGACGGTCATCCCGAGCTTGCGCCGCTCATGGAAGGCATAGGCCGCAAGCCTTGGCGCCGCGCAATCCCCGATCCGGTGCAGCACCTTGCCCGGCATCGTGTCGGGCAGAGGATCGAAGGCGCGGTTCGTCGTCGCCATCACCAGACCCGAGGTCGGGATCACCTCGTCCTGCCCGGTCAGGAAGGACCGCACCGTAACCCCGTTGCCGTGCCACCGGACCAGCCGGTGCTCGGCCAGCATCCGCACCCCCAGCGCCCCCAGCCGCCGCCGCACCACCCCGTCCGCCGCGGTTCGGGCCAGTTCCTTGCCCACGAAGGGATCGGGGGTGACGATGCTCACGCGCTTGCCCGCTTCGGCCAGCGCCCAGGCCGTGCCGACCCCGCGCCAGTTGCCGCCCTCGTCATAGACGACAACCGCGTCGCCCAGCCGCGCCTCGCGCCGCAGGACCGCCTCGGGCGACCAGACGCCGCCCGCCTCGATCCCGGGCAGGGCAGGCTGCTCTGGAACCCAGCGCTGAAAACCGCTTTCATCGGGCAGGGAGCCTGTGGCCACCACCACCACCCCGGCCGGATGCGCTGCCACCTCCTCCGCCTCGAGGAACGTGTTCAGCCGCAGCCGCACGCCCAGCCGGTCGAACTGCCGCTCATACCAGTCCAGAAGCTCCAGGATCTGCCCGCGCCGCGGCTGCATTCCCGCCAGCCGGAACTGTCCGCCCACCGCCGGAAGGGCCTCGACCACCTCCACCCGGTGCCCGCGTTCCGCCGCGGCCCGCGCGGCTTCCAGCCCGGCCGGGCCAGCGCCCACGACCAGCACATCCTTGGGCGACGGCGAGGCAACGAAGCGGTTCCCGCCCCATTCGAACTCTCGCCCCGCGCTGGGGTTGATCAGGCAGGAGATCCAGTAGTCCCGGCTGCGCCGCCCCCAGCACATCTGGTTGCAGCTGATGCACCCCCGCACGTCCTGCGGCCGCCCCTCTGCCACCTTCCGCGCCAGATGCGGGTCGGCGATCTGGCCGCGCACGATCGACACCAGATCGGCGAGGCCCGAAGCGATGATCGCCTCGCCGTTCTCCGGCGTCCTGATGCCGGCTTCCGAGGTCACGACCGCATGTTTCAGGATCCCCTTCAACTGCGCCGTCAGCGGCGTGGTCAGCTTTTCGCCATGGGTGAAGGGCGGGATGATCGATTCGAAGTCCAGGTAGGACCCGGCGCCGACCGTCACATAGTCCACATGGCCGGTCCGGTCGTGCAGGTCGAGGATCTCGCACAGCGCCTCGGCCCCCAGCGTCACCTCGTAGGCCTCGGAATAGCTGACGGCCAGGCCGACGACGAAAGCCTCGCCGCAGGCCCGCCGGATGCGTTCAATCAGCTTGCGGGAAAAGCGGGTGCGGTTCTCCAGCGACCCGCCCCACTGGTCGGTCCTGCGGTTCGACCAGGGCGTCCAGAACTGGTCCACGAGCGAGTGATAGGCCGCCCAGACCTCTACCCCCTGAAAGCCCGCGGCCTTCGCGCGCACCGCCGCGGCGACATGGGCTTCCAGAAGCTCTTCGACCTCGGCCCCCGTCATCGCATGGCTGCCATCGCTGTCGTGGTAGGACGGCCCGCCAGAGGGAGACCAGTGCGGCGCAAAGCTCAGGTCGGAATCGCCATGCGCGCCGATGTGGTAAAGCTGCTGGATGATGACGGCCCCGGCCTGCTTCACCTCATCGGTGATCACCCGGAAGGCCGGGATCACCCGGTCATCCGAATGCAGGAAATTCCCCCGCGTCAGCACCCCCGTCCGGTGCACCGGCACGGGTTCGGCCACCACCATGGCCGCTCCGCCCAGGGCGCGTTCCAGCAGATATTTGCCGAAGCGCGGCCCCGGCATCCCCTGGTCCGACATGTTCGCGGTATGCGCGCCGAAGACGATGCGGTTGCGCAAGCTGTGGTCGCGCAGTTTCAGCGGCGACATCAGGCGGGGATGCTGGGTCATGGCGGTCTCCATTCGCCGCCATGTCAGCCAGTCTCGACACTTGTGTCAAGTTTCCGGTAAGGCGCGGCCGGGACCGATCCTCGGCGAAGTGTCTTGCCAGGTCCTTCGAAGCAATCCCGCCCCGGCCGGACCTGCGCGCATCACTTCGCGGCCAGGTCCCAGCCCGAGATCGCCTTGACCTCCAGGAACTCCTCGATCCCCCAGATCCCGCCTTCGCGTGCCCGACCGGACGCCTTGACGCCGCCGAACGGCGCCCCGGCTCCGCGCGACTTGCCGTTCATCTCGACCATCCCGGCGCGCAACTGCCGCGCCAGCCGGTTGCGCCGCGCGCCGTCCGCCGACTGGACATAGTTGGTCAGGCCATAGGGCGTGTCGTTGGCGATGCGCACCGCCTCTTCCTCGCTGTCGAAGGGCATCATGCAGAGGACCGGGCCGAAGATCTCTTCGCGCTCGATGGTCATGCCGGGTTTCACATCCGCAAAGACCGTGGGGCGGACGTAGTAGCCCTTGTTCATCCCCTCGGGCAGGCCCAGCCCTCCGGCCACCAGCCGCGCGCCTTCGTCGATGCCCTTCTGGATGTAGGCCTGGATCTGGTCCCACTGGCGCTTGTTGACCACCGGGCCGATGTGACTGCCCGGCTCGCTGGCAGGGCCGACCCTGATGCTGCTGGCCACCTCGGCCGCGATCTCGACCGCCCGGTCGTAGACGCTGCGTTCCACCAGCATCCGGCTTGGCGCGTTGCAGCTCTGGCCCGAGTTGTTCATCATGTGCCGCACGCCGCGTTCCACCGCCCGCGCATCGGCATCGGCGAAGATCAGGTTCGCGCCCTTGCCGCCCAGCTCCAGCGTCACCCGCTTCAAGGTCTCGGCCGCGGCCCTGCTGATCGCGCGGCCCGCCCGCGTGCTGCCGGTAAAGCTGATCATCTCGACATCCGGGTGGCTCGACAGCCGCGTCCCAACCCCGGCGCCGTCGCCGTTCACCAGGTTGAACACCCCCGGCGGCACACCCGCGTCATGGCAGAACTCGGCAAACAGCATCGAGGACAGAGGCGCCTCTTCCGACGGCTTCAGCACGCAGGTGCAGCCCGCCAGCAGCGCGGGGATCACCTTCAGCGTCACCTGGTTCATCGGCCAGTTCCAGGGCGTGATCAGGCCGACCACCCCGATCGGCTCTTGCGCGATCATCGTGTCGGGGGCATGCGGGCCCAGGGGGCGGATCCATTCGATCCGGTCGAAGGCCTTCAGGAAGTTCTTCAGATGCCAGGGCAGGCATTCCGCCTGGTCGTCGCGGCTCATGTCGATCGGGGCGCCCATCTCCAGGCTGATCGCCTGCGCCATCTCTTCCTTGCGCAGGTGATACTGCTCCAGGATCCCCTCGACGACCCTGCGGCGCGTTTCGGGCGGCGTCGCGGCCCAGGCCGGGAAGGCCGCCTTCGCGGCAGCCACCGCCCGGTCGGTGTCGGCATCCGAGCCGAGCGAGATCACCGCGCAGACCTCTTCGGTCGAAGGGTCGATCACCGGGCAGTCCTTCGGGACAAGCGGAGCAACCCATGCCCCGTCGATGTAGAAGTCGCGCTTTTCGATCATGGCCGGTCTCCGCAAGGTTGAAATTTGATCATATTCTGACAGGTGCCGTCTCCGGCCACAAGGGCAGGCGGCGAGCCTTTCCCGATCCCTGACGGGCCTGGCCAACCCATTGACGATCAAGGCGTCGGTCGATCCTTCCGCGGCGGACAGGTCAGTCCAGCGGGCGGATCATGGCGGTCGAGGCCGCGAATCCGAAGACAAGGCGCAAGTGCCCCAGCCGGTCGGTCCGCAGCGGCCGGAAGCCCTGCCGCCGATACAGCGCGATGGCCCGATGGTTGCTTTCGATCACGTCCAGCCGGATCGCCTTGTAGCCGCGTTCCGCGGCCTCGCGGTAAAGCGCGGCAAGCAGCATCGACCCGACCCCGCGGCTGCGATGCTGCTCGGCAACGCAGATGCCCTCGATCAGGAATCCTTCGTCCTCCTTCTCGTCGCGGACGAGCAGCCGCAACAGCCGTCCGCGGAGCCGGCCGCCCCAGGGGCCGTAGACCGCCGTCAGGTCAGACCAGGTGCCCCCGGCGAAACTGCCGGACCCAAACCGGTAGCCGGCAATTCCGATCAACTCGCCACGGCTGGTGACGACGGAATAGCACAGGTCGCTGCGCATCACCCGTTCGAGATAGCGCAGGGCGCGGGGGCGCGGGCCAAGGACACGGCCCAGTTTCCCCCCGAAGGCCTGCCAATACAGTTGCGCCGCCTGAGGACGCAGCTCGTCATGCAGCCCGCGGAACAGCGTCACCCCCATGTCAGCGCCTCGCGCAACAGGCCGGCCTGACCGGCGCCCAGGATCCAGCCCTCTTCCGAGGCCTCGGGCGGGGCGGCGAACAGCGGCGCAAGGCGGTTTGCCCGGGACAGCGCGAACAGCGCCCTGGCCAGCAGCCTGACCTGCGCCCGGTCGGGGATCTGGTCGCCAGAGGCGGCAACCGCGGGGGCCAGCAGCGACGGATAGACTTCGGCAAGCGTCAGCGGTCCGGGGGCGTCGAAGGGCCAGACCGCGGCCCCGCTGGCCTCGGCCAGCCGGTGCACGACCGGAATGCCCAGAAGCGCCTGCGAGCCGACCGAACCCGCGCCCGTCAGTTGCCACACGGGCTTGGCCGGCGGGGTCTCGCGTTCCGCCCGACGCCTTTCGGCCAGGCCGAGGGCGGCGTAGTCCACGGCCTTGTTCGGCGGCAGATGCGGGATGTGCCGCGCGATGGGCCGGCCCCA
>JBKBRG010000131.1:0-6555 GCA_046292325.1 Tabrizicola sp. | reverse complement strand
AAAGCGACGGGATCGCCCGTTCCTTGGCTTTCTGCACGACCGGAGTCGTCCCGATCGCGAGGTCAGGGTGGAACGCCTCCATCGCGGCCAGATCGTCCTCGAGGCTGGCGCGGTATTTCACCACGCAGCCCTTCGCCTCCAGCCATTCGCGGTCGGCCTGCGACCATTCGGTGCGCGCGCAGGCGGTGCCGACATAGGGAACCTCGGCCCCGCTCTCGATCAGCAGGCGGGCGACCAGAAGCTCGGACCCCTCATAGCCCGACAGCGTGATCCGGCCCCTGATCGGATTGGCCGCAAGGGCCCCCTTGATCGCCCCGCCAAACGCATTCTGCGCCGCCGCGATCCGCTCGGGCGCCACGTCGTAGGCCGCCCCGATGGCCGCCAGCCAGTCCATCGTCCCGTCATGCCCCACCGGGGCCGAGCCGACGATGGTCCGCCCCGCCGCCTGGAACTCGCGGATCGAGGCGGTGTAGAAGGGATGGATCGCCGCCACGATGCCGCCATCCAGCGCCGCGTAAAGTTCGCGCCATTCGCGGCACGGCACCACCGGCCCGGCGGCAAGGCCCATGGGCGCCAGCATCGCGCCGATCATCATCGGGTCGGCCGGGAACATCTCGCCCAAGAGCGCGACCGTGGGCCGGTCGGAGCGGCCCGCGGCGGGCGCGGCCACCGGACCCGCCTCGATCTCGGCCCGCGCATAGGCCAGCATCGCCCCGGCCAGCACGTCCTTTGCCTCGGCATGGGTCGGGACGCCGAAGCCGGGCACGTCGATGCCGATGATCCGCACGCCATTGATTTCATTCGGCAAAAGCCGCAGCGGCACGCCCGAGGCGGTGGGCACGCAGAGGTTCGTCACCACCACCGCGTCATAGCGGTCGGGGTCGGCCATTTCGTGCACCGCCTCGCGGATGTCCTCGAAGAGCTTGCCGGTCACCAGCGTCTCCGAGTTGAAGGGCACATAACCGACCGACCGGCGGGCACCGTAGAAATGGGAAACGAACGACAGGCCATAGACGCAGCAGGCACTGCCCGACAGCACCGTCGCCACCCGCCGCATCCTGAGGCCCACGCGCAGGCTGCCGAAGGCCGGGCACATCGACTGCGGCTTGTCATGCGGCCCCTGCGGATAATCCGCCGCGTAGCGGTCCAGCAGCGCGGAATTGCCCGCCGCGCGGGCGGCCGCCTGCATCTGCCCCGCCCCCGCGTGGCAGCCCAGCCCGTCGACGGAAGGGGTGGCGGAGCGGTCGGTCACTTGCGTCCCTCCCGCGCCTTCAGCGCCTCTTCGATCCGGGCCAGGGCTTCGAGATCAAACATCGTCGTAGACCACTTCCAGGCTGGGTTTCGGGGCGGCGGAACTGCCGCGCATGTCGGCGTCGGAGGCGGGCTCCAGCACGAAGTCCTTGCCGGTCGTCTCGGCATCGAAGAGGCCGAGAAGCGCATCCTGCGACAGGGGCTTCGGCCGCAGCGGCGGCGCCTCGGCCACGGCGGCGGCGAGGCTCTCGAAGAGCGGGCCCCAACGCGTCGCATGGCTACCGACGATCTGGTAATTCGCCGATTTGCGGCGCAGATCCTCGTCGGCCGGGATCGAGGCCAGGACCGGGATGTTCACCGCACGGGCGAAGGCCGCGGCCTCGCCGGTGCCGTCATCCTTGTTGATGACCAGCCCCGCGACGCCGACATTGCCGCCCAGCTTGCGGAAATATTCCACCGCCGAGCAGACGTTGTTGGCCACATAGAGCGACTGAAGGTCGTTCGAGCCGACCACGATCACCTTCTGCGCCATGTCGCGGGCGATCGGCAGGCCGAAGCCGCCGCAGACCACATCGCCCAGGAAGTCCAGGAGCACATAGTCGAAGTCCCAGTCGTGGAAGCCCAGCTTCTCCAGCAGCTCGAAGCCGTGGATGATGCCGCGACCGCCGCAGCCGCGCCCCACCTCCGGCCCGCCCAGCTCCATCGCGAAGACGCCGCCGCGCTTGAAGCAGACATCGCCGATCTTCACCTCTTCCCCGGCCAGTTTCTTGCGGGTCGAGGTCTCGATGATCGTCGGGCAGGCCTTGCCGCCGAAGAGCAGGCTGGTCGTGTCCGACTTCGGGTCGCAGCCGATCAGCAGCACGCGCTTGCCCATCTCGGCCATCATGTGGCTGAGGTTGGCCAGCGTGAAGGACTTGCCGATGCCGCCCTTGCCGTAGATCGCGATGATCTGCGTCTTCTTCGAGGGCGGGTCCCGGGGGATTTCCAGCGACGGCTCCTCGGATGCCTCGTCGCGCAGGCGGGCATCGAAATCCTTCAGATTGGGAACTTCGGTCATGCGTCGGCACTCCAATCCAGGATCATCTTCAGGCAGGCGGGGTCGGTGAAGGCGGTCTCGTAGGCCGCCCCGGCATCCGCCGCAGCCGCGCGGTGGGTGATGAGGCCGTCGAGCGACAGGCGGCCCTCGTCCAGAAGGCGGCGCGTCGCGTCCAGATCGGCCGGCTGCCATTCCGACGCGATCCGCAGCCGCAGCTCCTTCATGAAGGCGGGCGGGAAGGTGAAGCTGATGGCTTCGGTGTAGAAGCCGCAGAGCACGACCTCGCCGCCCCGGACCAGACGCGGAACCAGCCGGTCCAGCAGGCCAGAGGCCCCCGATGCATCCAGGATCACCCGGTAGTCGCGTCGCGCATCATCCTCGGGCGCGATCACCTGATAGCCCCTGGCACCGGCGCGGCGGGCCGGGTCGATTTCCCAGACGGTCGGGCTTGCGCCCATCGTCAGCGCCAGGCGGGCCAGAAGGCGGCCCAGCGCCCCGTGGCCGACGATCAGATCCGGCAAGGCCCCGCCGGCCAGCGCATGATGCGCCGTGGCCGCCAGGGCGAGCAGCGCGCCCTCGGCGCCAAGGCCTGCGTCCAGCCTGGCAACCCGCGCGGCGGGCGTCACCAGCAGGCCCGCGGCCCCGCCGAACAGCCCGCGCACACCGCCTTCATAGCAGTTCGCGCCGGGCACGAAGACATGGTCGCCGACCGCAAGACCGGTCTCGCCGCGGGTCTCCACCACCTCGCCAAAGCTTTCGTAGCCGGGGACCAGCGGATAGCCCATGCCCGGAAAGGGCGGCATCGTGCCCAGCCAGAACAGCTTTTCCGTGCCCGTGGAAATGCCGGAATGACGCACGCGGACCACCACATCCCCGGCAACTGGAGCCTTCAGCCCGACCGTGCCCAGTTCCAGGGATCGAGGGCCGGAGAGGATGACGGCATTGGTGTCCACGACTTGCAGCCTTCCTGAATCATGCGGGCTCCGCACTGGGTGTAAGTCTAGACTGACAGTTTAGGATGTCAAATTAATTGGACACTTTTTCGGCATCTGCGGGCAGCGGGGGTGAAAAAGATGCGAAAGTCAGGCCCGGATCGCCGTCACGACCGAGGTGACATAGGGCCGGTCCCCCGGTCGCGCCCGGATCTTGCTGAAACCGGTTGCATCGAGAAGGCCCGCGATCTCGGCGGCAGACCGGGTGCGGCCGGTCCGCATCGCCAGCGTGTAGATGGCGAAATAGACATCCGTTGCGGGGTCGGGGCGGTCGCCGCCCGACATGGGCTCCGAGACCAGGATCAGCCCGCCGCTCGGCAGGGCGGCATGGGCCTTGGCCAGCAGCGCCGCCACGGTTGCGTCGTCGTGGTCGTAAAGCACCCGGACCAGGCTGATGGTGTCGGCGCCCGACGGCAGGGGATCGCTGCGGAAGCTGCCGGGATGCAGGCTCAGCCGGTCGCGCAGGGCGGCGGGAACCCCGGCCAGCACGGCGGGCATGTCGAAGAGCGACAGTTTCAGCCCCGGATGCGCCCGGCCGACCTCGGCCAGGAAGGCCCCGGTGCCGCCGCCCACGTCGAGGAGATGCCGCCGCCCCGACAGGTCCACCAGACGCAGCGTGTCCTCGGCCACCAGCACCTGGCTTTCGGCCATGAGGCGCGAATAGCGCGCGGCCAGGCCCGCGTCCTCTTGCGTCAGCGCGCCGAACACATAGGGCCAGAAGCCGGCCAGCCGCGTTTCGGTCTGCCCCCGGAAGAAGGCAAGCGGATCGGCGAGATCGCCATAGAGCACATGGTGATGCCGCACCATCGGCTCCAGCCCCGGCACGGTCAGGAAGGCCGCCCCGCGCGGCGCCAGATGCCAGCGCCCCTTGCGGTCGCCCCTCAGCAGCTTCAGCGCCGCGCCCGCGCGCAACAGCACCGCCAGCGGCGCGGGCGGGATGGCGCAGCGGCGGGACAGGTCCTCGCTGTCCATCGGCCCGGCAGCCAGGACGTGCAGCACCCGCCCCTCGACCAGGGCCACCAGCGCCTGCGACTGCACGAAGCCGGACAGGATCCGGAACAGCTCTGCCCCCTCGGTCCTCGCCTTCCAGCGCAGGCCGGGGATGCGCGCGGCCAGCCGGTGAAAGCGCGGCGAGAGCGCAAGGCGCGTGAACAGGCCCAGCGCCTCGGGCCGCGCGGGCGGCGGGCGCGGCTCGGCGTTCATCTGGCGATCTCGGGCAGGACGGTCATCTTGCGGGCATAGGCGGTGACCAGACCCGCCAGCATCGCCTCGCCCGGGCAGGAGGGGATCGAGGCGATCGCGCCGGCAAGGATGTCCTTCATGTGGGCGACAGCGCCCTCGACCCCCATCTGCGCCACGGCATTGGGCCGCAGGTGCGCCGCATCCTGCCCCGCGGGCTTGCCGGTCAGATCGCTGCTCAGAAGCGCGTCCTTGAGGTCGTCCGCGACCTGGAAGGCCGCGCCGATCCGGTCGCCGAGTTCGGTCCAGGGTTCGGCCTCCTGCCCCGCAGCGATGGCCCCCATCCGGGTCGCCGCGACGAACAGCGCCGCCGTCTTGGCCCGGTGATAGGCCAGCAGGTCCACCTTGGGCTCGCTTTCCCAGCCCTGCCCCGCGCAGATGCCGAAGGGCGCACCGGTGTGCCGGGCCAGCGCCGCGGTCAGCGCCAGCGCCCGGTCCGGCGCCTGAGCGCCGGCCCTGGCCAGCACCTCGAACGCCAGCACGATCAGGCTGTCGCCCGCCAGCACCGCGAGCGGCTCGCCGAAGGCCCGGTGCAGCGATGGCTTGCCGCGCCGGAGATCGGCATCGTCGAAGGCCGGCAGGTCGTCATGAACGAGGCTGGCGCAATGGATCAGTTCCAGCGCCGCCGCCGCCGCCGTCGAAAGGTCCGGCCGGTCGTCGCCGCAGGCCGTGGCCACCGCGAGCAGGATCGTCGGCCGGATCCGCGCGCCGCCGGGAAACACCGCGTAGGGAATGGCCGCCGCAAGCCGTGGCGGGGCATCCTTGCGGCCGAGGGTGGAAAGGCTGTCGTGAAGGGCCTTCTCGATGCGCTCGGCGAATGGCACGGCGGAGACTCCTCTCAGGGCCTGTCGATTCAGTTTGGCATTGCGACCGGCATGTGTAAACTTGAATTTACACTAGAGTGTCATCTCCATCTGACAAGAGGCGATCCGGAATGCCCTCCGCCGACCCGAAGGACCAGCCCCGCGCGGTGGTGATCGGCGCCGGCATGGGCGGGCTCTCGGCAGCAATCCGGCTGGCGGCCGGGGGCTGCCGGGTGACGGTGGTCGAGGGCGCGGACGCGCCGGGAGGCAAGGCCCGCGCCCGTCCGACCGGGGCCGGACCGGCCGCGATGGGTCCGACCGTGCTGACGATGAGGTCGGAAGTGGACGCGCTCTTTGCCCTGGCCGGCACCACCACCGAGGCCGAGGTCGGGATCACCCGCCTGCCCCGCCTCGCCCGGCACTGGTGGCCGGGGTCCGGCCCGCTCGACCTCTTTCCCGACCGCGAGGCCAACATCGAGGCGATCCGCGCCTTCGCCGGCCCGCGCGAGGCGCAGGGCTTCGCCCGGTTCGACAGCGCGGCCCGCGCCCTTTACGACGCCTTCGAGGTGCCCGTCATGCGCGCCCCCGGGCCCGACCTGGGCGCCATCGCCCGCACCACGCTGCGCCGGCCGGCCCTCTGGCCCGCGCTTGTGCCGGGCATGACGCTGGACCGCTGGCTGAGCCGCTTCTTCCGCGACCCGCGCCTGCGCCAGCTTTTCGGCCGCTATGCGACCTATGTCGGGGGCCGCCCGGCCCATACCCCCGCGGTCCTGTCGCTGGTCTGGCACGCCGAGGCCCGGGGCGTCTGGGCCGTGACCGATGGCATCCAGGCCCTTGCCCTGGCCCTCGCCCGCGCGGCCGAACGGCTGGGCGTCCGGTTTCACTACGGCACGAAGGCCCGCCGCATCACCCGCCAGTCCGGCCGCGTCGCCCATGTCGAGACCGACCAGGGCCACCATGCCGCCGACATCGTCGTCTTCAACGGCGACCCCCGGGCCCTGACCGACGGCCTTCTGGGCGAGGCCGCGCAAGCGGCGCTGAAGCCCCCCGGCAAGCCCAGCCTCTCGGCCTGGGTCTGGTCCTTCGCGGCCAAGCCCGAAGGCCCGCGCGCCGCGGACCTTGTGCAGCACAACCTCTTCTTCACCGCCGACCCGGAGGCCGAATTCGGCCCCATCGGCGCTGGCCGGATGCCGGAACGCCCCACGCTCTACCTCAACGCCCAGGACCGCGAGCT
>JBKBRG010000130.1:0-6586 GCA_046292325.1 Tabrizicola sp. | reverse complement strand
GTCCGGCCGGTCGCGCAGCGCGCGGAAATGCGGGGCGAGACCAGAGACCAGCGTCAGCATTCCCGCCTCGGGGTCGCGGGCAAAGGCGATGCGGCTGATTCCCGGCGTGCCGGTGTCCGGGTCGGTCCAGGCGAGGCAGGCATGGTCCAGCGCCAGAAGGCTTCGGGCCAGCGCCAGTGCCTCGGCATCGGCGGGGCGGACCGGATCGGGTCGGGCAGGTTCAGAGGACATTGCGGCATTCTCGACGGTTGACAGCAGCCATGCGGCGGAGTCATGTGGCGCAATTCGAGCTGACATGCCAGCATTAACTGGCCTTTCCCAAGCTGGATCGCATCATGACAGGCAAGACGATCGGTCCGACCGACTGGAGCGAGTTCCGTCCGAAACTGCTGACCATTCTCGATGAAGGCTACGGACTTCAGGACCTGAAAGCGGATGCCCTTGCCGGCCTGACGGTGGCCATCGTGGCCCTGCCCCTTTCAATGGCCATCGCCATCGCCAGCGGCGTCGGGCCGGAGCGCGGCCTCTTCACCGCCATCGTCGGCGGTTTCCTCGTCAGCGCGCTGGGCGGATCGCGCTATCAGATCGGCGGGCCGGCGGGGGCCTTCATCGTTCTCGTCTCGGCCTGCGTCATGGCCATCGGGGTCGAGGGGCTGATCCTGGCCACCATCCTGTCCGGGCTGATCCTGATCGCGGCGGGGGTCCTGCGGCTGGGCACCTACATCCGCTATATCCCCTATCCGGTCACGGTGGGCTTCACCGCCGGGATCGCGGTCATCATCTTCGCCAGCCAGCTGCGCGAGATGTTCGGCCTGACCCTGCCGGGGCCCGAGCCTGGAGAGATCATCGCCAAGGTCGAGGCGCTGTGGGCTGCACGCGACACCGTCACCTGGGCGGCGGTCCTGGTGGCGGCGCTGACGGCGGCCGTGATCCTGGGCCTGCGCAAGCTGCGCCCGCACTGGCCGGGGATGCTGATCGCGGTGGTGGTCGCCTCGGCGGTGGTGGCGCTGTTCGGCCTGCCGGTCGCGACCATCGGCAGCCGCTTCGGCGCCTTGCCGCAGCTTCTGCCGGCACCGGTGCTGCCCGACATGTCCTGGCCCGCGGTGCAGGCGGCGCTGCCCTGGGCGGGGAGTTTCGCGCTGCTCGGTGCCATCGAGTCGCTGCTGTCGGCGGTCGTCGCCGACGGGATGTCGGGCGCGCGGCACCGGTCGAACGCGGAACTGGTGGCGCAGGGGGTCGCCAACATTGGCTCGGGCCTCTTTGGCGGGTTCTGCGTCACCGGCACCATCGCGCGCACCGCGACCAACGTGCGCGCGGGAAGCCGGGGGCCGGTCTCGGGCATGCTGCATGCCGTGTTCCTGCTGGTCTTCCTGGTCGTCGCCGCGCCGCTGGCGGCCTATATCCCGCTGGCCGCGCTGGCCGGCGTCCTGGCCGTCGTCGCCTGGGGAATGGCCGAACGCCACGAATTCGCCGCCCTGCTGAAATCGTCGCGCGGGGATGCGATGGTGGTCAGCGTGACCTTCCTGCTGGTCGTGTTCCGCGACCTGACGGAAGGGATCATCGTGGGCTTCGCACTGGCGGGTCTGGTGTTCATCAAGCGCATGTCCGACACGGCCGCGATGGAGCAGAAGAAGGAACACATGGATACCCCCCGCGCCGATCGGGTGGTCTACCATCTGGAGGGCCCCTACTTCTTCGGGGCCGCCGCCCAGTTGGGCGGAGTGCTGGACCGGATTGCCGAAACGCCGCGCGCGCTGGTGCTGGACATGTCGGCCGTGCCGATGATCGACAGTTCGGGCGCCCGGGGGTTCCATTCGCTGGCCGCCCGCGCCCGGCGCCGCGGCGGCCAGCTCTACCTGGTCGGCCTGCGCGACAGGCTGCGGCGCCAGATGCAGGCCCAGGGCGTTGATGAGCCCGAGGTGCGCTTCCTGCCCGACCTGGCGGCTGTCGATGCCCTGCTGGATGCGGCGCAACCCGGCGGCGAATCACGCTGAGCCTTCAAGGCATTGCCGCCTGTCTTTCCCTTTGACGCGCCACGGTCCCGCCCGCCCCGACGTGAGCGGTAACGCCCCTGTGAAAGCAAGGGCTTGGCTGCCATGATTTTCACACATTTTCAGAATTGACGTGAATGCAGTCAATAAATTGACAGAAAAATCCATGCAAAATATGGGGTTACGAAAATATTTACGAAGTGATAAGCTTTCCGCGGGAAGGGGGCCCATGGTCTGTCGCCGATGGCTCGGGGCCCGTCGAACGCCTTCGGGAGGAAAAGACGATGAGCGAAGCTGCCAGATCCGTTTACCCGCCGTCCGCCGACTTTGTCGCGCGCGCCCATGTCGACGCCGAAGGCTATGCCGCGCGCTATGCGGCCTCTGTCGCGGATCCCGAGGCGTTCTGGGGGGCCGAGGGTCAGCGGATCGACTGGATTAGGCCCTACACGAGGGTCAAGAACACCTCCTTCGCTCCGGGCAATGTCTCGATCAGGTGGTTCGAGGACGGCACGCTGAACGTCAGCGCCAACTGCATCGACCGCCACATGCTGTCCCGCGCCGATCAGACCGCGATCATCTGGGAGCCGGACGATCCGAAGACTCCGGCCCGGCACATCACCTATCGCGAGCTGCTGGAGCAGACCTGCCGGCTGGCGAACGTCCTGAAGGCGCATGGCGTGGGCAAGGGCGACCGGGTGGTCCTTTACATGCCGATGATCCCCGAGGCGGCCTATGCCATGCTGGCCTGCACCCGGATCGGGGCGATCCATTCCGTCGTGTTCGGCGGCTTCTCGCCCGACGCGCTGGCCAACCGGATCAACGACTGCGATGCCAGGGTTGTCATCACCGCCGACTGGGCGCCGCGCGGCGGCCGCAAGACCGGGCTGAAGGACAACACCGACAAGGCGCTGCTGCACTGTTCCGACAAGGTGAAGGTGCTGGTGGTCAAGCGTACCGGGGACCAGACCTCGTGGGTCGAGGGCCGGGATTTCGACCTTGGCGCCGAGATGGCGGCGGCCAAGCCCTATTGCCCCTATGTCGAGGTCGGCGCCGAGGATCCGATGTTCATCCTTTACACCTCGGGCTCGACCGGCAAGCCGAAGGGCGTGGTGCACACGACGGGCGGCTATCTGGTCTATGCCTCGATGACCCATCAGCTGACCTTCGACTATCACGACGGCGACGTGTTCTGGTGCACCGCGGACGTGGGCTGGGTCACCGGGCACAGCTACATCGTCTATGGCCCGCTGGCGAACGGGGCCACGACGCTGATGTTCGAGGGTGTGCCGACCTATCCCGACGCCGGCCGGTTCTGGGAAGTCTGCGCCAAGCACAAGGTCAACCAGTTCTACACCGCCCCGACGGCGATCCGGTCCCTGATGGGTCTGGGGCCGGAATGGGTGGAAAAGCACGACCTGTCGTCCCTGAAGGTGCTGGGCTCGGTCGGCGAGCCGATCAACCCCGAGGCCTGGGCCTGGTACAATACCCATGTCGGCAAGGGGAAGCTGCCGATCGTCGATACCTTCTGGCAGACGGAAACCGGCGGCCACATGCTGACGCCGCTGCCCGGCGCGATCCCGACCAAGCCCGGCTCGGCGACGAAGCCGTTCTTCGGCGTGCGGCCGGTGGTGCTGGACGCCGCCACGGGCGCGGTGCAGGAGGCCACGGAGACCGAGGGCGTGCTGTGCTTTGCCGACAGCTGGCCGGGGCAGATGCGGACGGTCTGGGGCGACCACAAGCGGTTCGAGGAAACCTATTTCAGCCAGTACAAGGGCTATTACTTCACCGGCGACGGCTGCCGCCGCGATGCCGACGGCTACTACTGGATCACGGGGCGGGTCGATGACGTGATCAACGTCTCGGGCCACCGGATGGGCACGGCCGAGGTCGAATCGGCGCTGGTGGCGCACGAGGCGGTGGCCGAGGCCGCGGTGGTGGGCTATCCGCACGACATCAAGGGCCAGGGGATCTATGCCTATGTCACGCTGATGAAGGGGATCGAACCTTCGGAGGCGCTGCGCAAGGAGCTGGAGGCCTGGGTCCGCCAGGAGATCGGCCCGATCGCCAAGCCCGACCTGATCCAGTGGGCTCCGGGCCTGCCGAAGACCCGGTCGGGCAAGATCATGCGCCGCATCCTGCGCAAGATCGCCGAGAACGATTTCGGGTCGCTGGGCGACACCTCGACGCTGGCCGATCCGTCCGTGGTGGACGACCTGATCGCCAACCGGATGAACCGGGGCTGAGGCGGTGGCTCCGGTCATCATCCTTCTCGGGCCCCCCGGCGCGGGCAAGGGCACCCAGGCGCGGATGCTGGAAGAGGACTTCGGCCTGGTCCAGCTTTCGACCGGCGACCTGTTGCGCGCCGCGGTGGCGGCGGGCACCGAGGCGGGCCGGAAGGCCAAGGCGGTGATGGAGGCGGGGCAGCTGGTGTCGGACGACATCGTGCTCGCGGTCCTGAAGGATCGGATGACCCAGCCCGATGTGGCCAGGGGCATCATCCTCGACGGCTTTCCCCGCACTGCGGCGCAGGCCGCGGCGCTGGACGGGCTGCTGGCGGAGGCCGGTCAGAAGGTCACCGCCGCCATCAGCCTCGAGGTCGAGGACGAGGCGATGGTCGCCCGCGTCGCGGGCCGCTATACCTGCGCCGGCTGCGGCGAAGGCTATCATGACGAGTTCAAGCAACCCGCCACGGCGGGTGTCTGTGACAAGTGTGGCGGCACGGCGTTCAGGCGCCGCGCCGACGACAATGCCGAAACGGTGCGGGCCAGGCTTCGGGCCTACCACGCCGAGACGGCACCGCTGATCGCGCACTACGACCGTCTGTCCGTGCTGGAACGGGTGCCGGCGATGGGATCCATCGCCGGTATCCGCGCCAGTCTGGCCGACATCGTGGGGCGTGTCTCAGCCTGACGGGAGGGGACGCTTCCCCGGATCCCCCGGGGGGCGGAAACATAAGGGAGAGTACCATGGCAGACAGATCTTCTGCCAATGCCTATTGGGCAGCGAACGTCCGGATCATCCTGATTTCTCTGGCGATCTGGTTCGTCTGCTCATTCGGCCTTGGCATCCTGCTTCGTCCCGCGCTCAAGGGCATCATGATCGGCGGCGCCGATCTGGGCTTCTGGATGGCGCAGAACGGGTCGATCTACGTCTTCATCATTCTGATCTTCGTCTACGCGCGGATGATGGACAAGGTCGACAGAGAACACGGCGTGGAAGAGTAGGGGGACAGGGACAGATGGATCAGTTTACCCTCAACCTGATCGTGGTGGGCCTCACCTTCGCCCTCTACATCGGGATCGCGATCTGGGCCCGGGCGGGCTCGACCGCAGAGTTCTACGCCGCAGGCCAGGGCGTTCCCTCGGTCATGAACGGCATGGCGACTGGCGCGGACTGGATGTCGGCGGCCTCGTTCATCTCGATGGCCGGCATCATCGCGCTGGCCCCGGCGGGCGGCTACGAGCAGTCGGCCTTCCTGATGGGCTGGACGGGCGGCTACGTGCTTCTGGCCCTGCTTCTTGCCCCCTACCTGCGCAAGTTCGGCAAGTTCACCGTGCCGGAATTCATCGGCGACCGCTTCTATTCGGGCGGTGCCCGCCTTCTGGCGGTCGTCTGCCTGATCATCATCTCGGTCACCTACGTTATCGGCCAGATGCGGGGCGTCGGCGTGACCTTCTCGCGGTTCCTGGAAGTCTCGACCGACACCGGCCTCTACATCGGTGGCGCGCTGGTGTTCGTCTACGCCGTGCTCGGCGGGATGAAGGGCATCACCTACACCCAGGTGGCGCAGTACATCGTGCTGATCATCGCCTATACCGTTCCGGCGATCTTCATCTCGCTGCAACTGACCGGCAACGCCCTGCCGCAGCTGGGCCTGATCGGCAGCTATGCCCCGGGTGGCGGTGAAGTCTCGATGCTGGCCAAGCTCGACAGCGTGGTGACCGAACTGGGCTTCAAGGCCTATACCTCGGACTCGGCGAACATGTTCAACATGTTCCTCTTCACCATGTCGCTGATGATCGGCACCGCGGGTCTGCCGCACGTCATCATCCGCTTCTTCACCGTGCCGAAAGTGGCTGACGCCCGGTCTTCGGCCGGCTGGTCGCTGGTGTTCATCGCGCTACTCTACACCGTCGCTCCGGCGGTGGGCTCGATGGCCCGTCTGAACCTGACCACCACCTTCTGGCCCGGCGCCGTGACCGGGACGGCCCTGTCGGCACCGGCCCTTTCCATCGCCGAAATCGACAGCAACCCGAACCTGAGCTGGATCCGCACCTGGGAGAAGACCGGTCTTCTGGTCATGTCGGACAAGAACGGCGACGGCCTGATCCAGTACTTCAACGAGCCGAAGCCGGTGGCTGACGCCGGCAAGGCGCTGGCCGACGCGCAGAAGGCGCTGACCGAGGCCGCTGCCGATGCCGACAAGGCGCCGCTGGAAGCCAAGGTCGCCGAAGCCACCGCTGCGCTGGACGCAGCCCTGGCCGAAGCGAAACTGGGCGACAAGACCCTGGCCGAACTGGGCTTCAAGGGCAACGAACTGACCAAGGTCGACAACGACATCATGGTTCTGGCGAACCCCGAGATCGCTGCCCTGC
>JBKBRG010000129.1:0-6603 GCA_046292325.1 Tabrizicola sp. | reverse complement strand
GTTGCGGCTGTCGATCGGATCGGTCATTCTGATGTCCCCGGATGCTGACACGCGCATGCCTAGCATCCCCGCGCGACGCTTTCCACTGCTCAGGGAGTCTTCGATGAAACGGCTGTCACTTCTGGCACTTGCCACGCTTGCGGCATGCGGCACGCCCCAGGAACAGTGCATCAGCCGGAACACGCGCGACCTCCGCACCGTTGACCGCCTGATCAAGGAGGCCGAGGGCAACCTGGCGCGCGGCTACGCCTTCGAGACGGTGACCGTCTATGAAAGCTACTGGACCACCTGCGAGCGTCCCGCGCCAGAGGGCCAGCCCGCCCCGCCGCTGCGGCTCTGCCTCGATGAGCGCCCGGTCACCGAGGAACGGCCCAAGGCCATCGACCTGAAGGAAGAGGCGCGCAAGCTGGACAGCCTGAAGGAAAAGCGCAGGGAACTTGCCCGGCAGGCCGAGAAGGTGATCGCCGCATGCAAGGCGCAATATCCCGAATGATCGGTGCGAAGGCGGTCAGTGTGCCGGGGCGCAGACCGCGTCCAGAAGCCCCCGCCCGCCATCCACGGTCAGCACCTGCCCGGTGATGAAGCCCGCCGCGTCCGAAGCCAGGAATTGCACCGCCTCGGCCAGCTCGGCCGGTGCCGCGATCCGGCCCAGGGGCGTCGCCGCGGCGATCTCGTCGCGGTAGTCGGGGTTCTCGCGCAGCGACGCCTGGAGGCTTGCGCTCATGACGCTGCCGAAGGCGACCGCATTGACCCGGATTCCCTTGGGCGCCAGCGCCAGCGCCAGCGAGCGCGTCATCTGATCCATCGCCGCCGCGGCCATGGAATAGCCCAGCAGCTCTGGCCGGGTGGCCTGCGCGGCGATCGAGGACAGGTTGATGATCGACCCCAGCATCGTGCCTTCCTCGACCTCGGCCCGCTGGGCGTGCTGGATCATCCGCCTGGCGGTGATCTGCGAGATGCGCAGGGCCGACAGCACATTGTAGCGCCACAACTCCTCGACCCCGTCGGCATCGGGGTTCAGGGCGTCCGAGACCATCATCCGGCGGTTGGCGTTGACCAGGATGTCCACCCGGTCGAAGGCGTCGATGGTCGCCGACAGCAGGTTGGCGATGGTCAGCTTTTCGGTCAGATCGCCTGCGAACATCCGGATCGGACCCTCGGCCCGCGCCTCCTCGCCGATCTCGGCCTCGAGCCGGGCTTCGTCGATGTCGGCGAACATCACGTTCGCGCCCTTGTCCACGAGGTGCCGGGCGATGGCGAGCCCGATGCCGGCGGCAGAGCCGGTGACGATGGCGGTCTTGCCAGAGACGGAAAAGGACATGGGACCTCTAGGGTTTCGCCCGGGCCGGGTCACGCCGGGGCCTGGTGGCATGGATCACGCGAAAGCGGCTGTCGCCGGCCACCTCGCGGACCTCGAGGAAACAGTCGCTCAGCACGGGATCATAGGGCAGATGCCGGTTGGCGACCAACCAGAGGCCGCCATCGGGGGCAAGCATCCGCCGCGCCGCACGGATGAAGGCCGCGCCCAGCGCGGGGTCGGCCGCACGGCCGGTGTGAAACGGGGGATTCATGACCACGGCATCCAGAAGGCTCTCTGGTCGCCAGGACGTTGCATCGGCCCAGTGGAACCGGGCGCGCGGGTCGGTGACGTTCGCTCGCGCGCAATCCAGCGCGTCGGCCTCGGCCTCGACCAGGTCCAGCCGCTTGACGCCGGGGCGCTTCAGGATCGCGGCCGCCAGGAAACCCCAGCCTGCCCCCAGATCGGCCACCCTGCCGCCCAGCTTCGCGGGCAGGATTTCGGCCAGAAGGACCGATCCCGGATCGGGGCCATCGGCCGAGAAGATCCCCGGAAGCGTGCGGAAGCCCCCCACGTCGACCGGACCCGCCGCCCAGTCCGACAGGTCGGCTCCCGCCGGAAAGGAGGCCAGCTTGCCATGCGCCTTCGACAGGCTTTCCGACAGCGGCACCCGCCCGCGCAGATCCTTCAGCGCGCTGTCGATTCCATCGGTCTTCTGGCCATCGACCGCGATCCAGCCGCCCGGAGCCACTTCGGCCGCCGCCCGCGCGATCAGCGCCCGTGCCGCCTCGCGCGAGCGGGGCAGACAGACGATCGCCGCCGCATAGGGCGGATCGGGCGTGACCGAACACAGCTGCGCGAAATGGTCGTGGTCCGGCCTGAACCCTGTCAGCGCCACAAGCCGGTCGCGCGGCACCATGGACAGGTCATCCTCGCGGCGCGGCCCGTAGACGGCGATGCGGCCCGCGGCGGGAAGGGACAGCGCGCCGGTCTCCAGCGCCAGGGACAATCTTGCGGATCGCATGGGCGGGGGCTCAGGCCCCCCGGTCCCTTCTGGCCGGGCGCAGGATCATTCCTTTTCCATCGTGCATTGCAGCGGATGCTGGTGCCGGCGAGAGAAATCCATCACCTGCGCAACCTTGGTCTCGGCCACCTCGAAGCTGAACACGCCCACCACGGCGAGCCCCTTCTTGTGAACGGTCAGCATGATCTCGAAGGCCTGGGCATGGTTCAGGCCGAAGAAGCGTTCCAGCACATGCACGACGAATTCCATCGGCGTGTAGTCGTCGTTCAGCAGCAGCACCTTGTAGAGCGGCGGGCGCTGCGTCCTGGCCTTGGGCTTGGTCAGAATCGATGTGTCGTGCCCGGGGCCATCCGTCTTGTCGGACATGGTCGGTGGACGGAAGGACACGGGGATCGGACTCCGGCTTCTGGATTCGGGGTTGCATCTGAGCTCTGAAATATAGCCTCTTTTGCCGCAGGGAAAAGAGGTGGCCATGCTGACGACGATCGGCTTCGACGCGGACGACACGCTCTGGCAGAACGAAAGCTATTTCCGGATGACGCAGGACCGGTTCCTGGAACGGCTGGCCGATCATGCCGAGCCGGATCACCTGCGCGAGCGTCTGACCGCGGCAGAGCAGCGGAACCTGGCCTATTACGGCTTCGGCGTGAAGGGGTTCACCCTGTCGATGATCGAGACGGCGGTCGAGGTGACCGAGGGCCGCGTCCCCGCCAGTGTCATCGGCGAATTGATCGCCATGGGCCGCGACCTTCTGGAACATCCGCTGGAACTTCTGCCGCATGTCCGCTCTACCGTCACCGCGCTGGCGGAACAGTTCCGACTGGTGCTGATCACCAAGGGCGACCTCCTGCACCAGGAACGCAAGCTGGCGCAGTCCGGCCTGGGGGACCTGTTTCACGGGGTCGAGATCGTCTCGGACAAGACCGCGGACACCTACCGTCAGGCCTTCGCGCGGCATGGAACGGGGGCGGATCAGGCGATGATGGTCGGCAATTCCCTGAAATCCGACGTGATCCCGGCGCTTCAGGCGGGATCCTGGGGCGTCCATGTGCCGCAAGAGCAGGAATGGTCGTTCGAGGTCGCGGCGGCCCCGACCGGGCACAGCCGCTTCCATGTCATCGGGGATCTGGGCGACCTGCCGGACCTGGTGCACAAGCTGCATCTCCGACCCGGCAGCGGGACCACAGACCCCCACAGATAGACGGCCTGCCCCCCGTCCGACCCCAGATATGGCCTGACCGACCTCGAACTGCTGCTTCCCTGCAACTGCTTCAACTGCACCTCGAAACCCTTTGGAATTTTTGGGTTTTCGGGTTGCAGTTCCTGTGCTAGCCTTCGCGTCGAGGCAGAATTCGGCACCGGAAAATCCGGGCCAACAGGCAAAGGGTGGGCGAGGTGACATCGCTTCTCGGGCGTATTTTTCGCGCTATTTCCATGTTTCTTGTCGTCGCCGCAGTCGTGGTGGCGTCTCCGCTTCAGGCCGCGCCCTTCGCGGCCATCGTGATGGACGGCCGGACCGGCGAGATCCTCTACGAAAAGAACGCCCATGCGCGGCTGCATCCGGCCTCGCTGACCAAGATGATGACGCTCTACATCGCATTCCAGGAGATCGAGGCCGGGCGTCTGTCGCTGGACACGATGGTCACGGTGTCGAAATACGCCGCATCGCAGCCGCCGTCGCGGCTGGGGCTGAAACCGGGGCAACGGATCTCGATGCGCCACCTGATCCGGGCGGCGGCGATCAAGTCGGCCAATGATGCGGCCTCGGCGATCGGCGACCACATCAGCGGCGATGCCGCAAGCTTTGCCAAGCGCATGACCCGCACCGCGCGGCAGCTGGGCATGAACAACACCACCTTCAAGAACGCCAACGGGCTGACGGCCGAGGGTCATCTGTCCACGGCCTACGACATGAACGTGCTGGGCCGGCACCTGTTCTACGACTTCCCGCAATACTACCACATCTTCTCGCGCCGGACGGCGGACGCCGGGATCGCGACGGTGACCAACACGAACTCTCGCTTCCTCGACAGCTATGAGGGCGCGGACGGGATCAAGACCGGCTACACCAGCCCGGCGGGCTTCAACCTGACGGCCTCGGCGCGGCGGGGCGACAAGCACATCATCGCCACGGTGTTCGGGGGCACCTCTTCGGCCAGCCGCAATGCGAAGATGGCGGAACTGATGGACATGGGCTTTGCCAGGGCGCGCAACGGCGTGAAGGAACAGCCGCCGAAGGCCGCACCGATCGAGGACGCGCTGGTCGCTTCGCTGGAAACCGGGATCGACGAGATCGACGCCGCGGGTGGCGCGGGCAAGACTGTCCGCGTCTCGGGCGAGGTGCGGAAATCGCTGCGCCCGAAGGCGCGGCCGGCGGCTCCGACGGTGCCGGATGCCGTGGCGGTTGCCATGGCGCAGGGGATCGAAGGCGCCCTGGCCGAGGCGACCGCAGAGCCGGCGCCGGAAGGCACGCTGGACTTCCAGGCACAGGCCATGGCTGCGGCAGACGCGGCGACCGCGGCGCCGCCGATGCCGGCAGAGGCGGCGGCAGAGACGGCAGCGGCGATCGAGGCTGCACCAGAGGCCCTCCTGGCCGAGGCGAGCGCACCGCCGGCCGTTCCCGCCGTTCAGCCCGAGCCCGGCACCCTTGACGCACAGGCAGCGGCGCTGGCGGCACCGTCCGGCGAGGCGGTTCTGGCCGGGGCGGTTGCGCCGGAGCTGGCTCCGCAGGCCTTGCCCGGCCCGACCGTCGATCCTGCGCTTGCGGCATTCAAGCCGAAAGCGCGCCCCGAAGCGATGACTGCCCCGCAGGTCGCGGCGGCAGAGCCCGAGGCGACCGCGCCTGCCGTTCCGGCGGCAGGGACGGCCGCGCAGGAGGTGGCTCTGGCCGGGGTCGAGCCCGAGCTCGTGGTGACCGATCCGGGTCCTGATCCGACTGCCGCCGACGCCCCTGTCGCGCTGCTGGCCGAAGTGACCGCCGTCGAGACCGTCGCCGGGGCCGCGGCGCTGGCCCCGCCGACCGTATCGGCAGGCCTTGCGCCAGAGGCGGTGGCCCCGGCGATGCCCAAGCGGCAGGCCCCGATCTTCGACAAGGTCGAGACGGCGGAAATGCAGGCGGACAGCGTGACGAACGAAGAGGTCGTCGTGGTGATGTCCACCTCCGGCGGGCGGCACTTCGGGGTCAATGTCGGCGAGTATCCCTCGCGCTACGAGGCCGAGAAGGTGCTGCTGAAGACCGCGCTGGCCGAAAGTGCGACGCTGAACGAAGGCAACCGCCGCACCGTCCAGTCGGGCGGGAAGTGGCGGGCGAGCTTCATGGGGCTGACCGAGGAGCAGGCCGAACTTGCCTGCCGTCGCCTGACGGCCCGCGCGATCCCCTGCGAAACGGTGGGAGGCTGAGCCATGGTCGCACTGGTCTTTCCCGCCCTGCCGACCGTGACCCTTCCCGTCACCGGCCGGGCAGAGCGCTTCCCGGTCCGCCGCATCTTCTGCGTCGGCCGGAACTATGCCGAGCACACCCGGGAGATGGGGGGCGAGCCGGAACGGGAGACGCCGTTCTTCTTCACGAAGCCGGCCGATGCGGTGGTCGAATCCGGCAGCCGCATTCCCTATCCTCCGGCCACGCGGAACCTGCACCACGAGGGTGAGCTGGTGGTCGCCATCGGCAAGTCCGGCGCGATGGTGTCGGAGGAAGCAGCCCAGGCGATGATCTGGGGGCACGCCGCCGGGAACGACCTCACCCGCCGCGACCTTCAGGCCGAGGCGAAAGAGCGCCGCCGGCCCTGGGACATGGCCAAGGGGTTCGACAAGTCGGCCGTGGTGGGCGCGATCAGGCCCGGCCCCCTGCCCGGCGCGCGGCTGCGCTGCGTCGTCAACGGGGCGGTGCGGCAGGAAGCCTCGACCGACGAGATGATCTGGTCCCCGGCCGCGATCATCGCGGCGCTGTCGCAGCTGGTCAGCCTGTCGCCGGGGGACCTGATCTTCACCGGCACCCCGGCCGGGGTGGGGCCGCTGAACCGGGGCGACACCTGCAAGGTCGAGGTCGAGGGCCTGCAACCGGCGACGGTGACCATCGCCTGATCCGGTCCACGCCGGACAAGCGCCGGACCATCCGGGAAATCAACCCCTTGGAGACTTCGGTCAGGCTTGCGCCAACCTGTCGGCTCAGGGCTTGGGGCGGTCGTCCCAATCCTTCATCAGGATGCGGTTCGCATCGCCCTCGGGGTCGTCGAACTGCCGGTTGCGCATGGCCCAGAAGAAGGCCGCAAGCCCGATCCCGCCC
>JBKBRG010000128.1:0-6649 GCA_046292325.1 Tabrizicola sp. | reverse complement strand
TGAGGCGGGTGACGCCCTGGGCCAGGTCGGCCAGATCCTCGGGCGGCAGGGCGGCGGCGTCGCCGGCTTCGGCGGGTTCGACCCCGTTCTGGTAGAGGAAGAGCTTGGCGATCTCTCCGCGGATGGCGAAGTTGATGTTCTGGGGGATGTCGCCTGTCGCCTCGGCCACCATCTGCGCGTCGAGCTTGGCGACGACGACGCCGACCACCTGGCCCGCGGCGTTGACCACCGGCCCGCCGGAGTTGCCCGGCTGGACGGGGGCCGAGATCTGCATGCGCACCCCGTCACCGGCGATGCCCTTCAGGCTGGTGACCGAACCGCGGGTCACGTTCACCCCGCCCAGAAGGTCGGGCAGCGGGTAGCCGACCACCGTCACGTCGGAGTTGAGCCGCGCGGGCTTGGCGGCGAATTGCGCCGGAGCGCCCTCGGGCGGCGCGCTGGTGCGCAAGAGCGCCAGGTCGAAGCCTTCGTCGGTCGCGATCACCGTGGCCGGCTGGCCGCCGACCGTCAGCGTCCGGCAGCCCCGGACGACATGGTTGTTGGTCAGATAGTCGCCCCGGTCCGAAACGAGGAAGCCGGTCCCGAAGCCCTGCGACCCGCCGGTCGAGGGCGTGCCGTCCGACATCGCCGGGGCCGGCGGCGCGGGGGCGGCGGGCGAGGCCGCGGGGGCTTCATCCCCGGCCTCGGCCATGGCGACCAGGGTCTCGATGCCCTGGGACAGGAGCCCCGGCGAGATGCCGATCTGCGGCGCATAGCCGGGCTCGATGCTGCCGGTCACGGCGGCCAGTAGCCCCGCATCGCGGTCGGCGGCCGAGAGCATGATGGTGGACCAGGCGCCGCGGCGATAGTCGGAGCGGGTGTAGAGCGTCGTCCCGGCCTGCGTCCGGCCCGAGGTGATCCAGAGGTTCGGGCGCCGGACCTGATAGACGTTCATCACCGATTCCTCTGCGGTATACCGGTGCAGGCGCTCGGTCTGGGCGCCGGTGCCGATGGTCAGGGAATAGCCAAGGCTGGTGCCGGCAAGTTCCATGTTCACGAAACCGTCGGAAGGCGCGCCGTCCCGGAAACCGATGGTCGGCACGAGGAAGGACGTGTCGAGCGCCGAATTATATTGGCGCACCCAGCCGTGGCGCTCGATCGTCTCGTAGGTTTCCAGCGCCAGGAACAGCACGTCGGCATTGGTGACAAAGGCGGTGCGGCCGTTGCGGATCTCGTAAGCCTCCAGCGCGCGCTGGCTGCCCGCACCCCAGGCACCGTCCAGCATGCCGTTGTAGGCATTGGCAAAGGCGAGACCCGCCTGAAGGAACCGCTTTTCGTCGGCGGTCAGCACGCGGGCATCGAATTCAAGCTGCATCTCGTCGGGGCGGAAGGCCCGCGCTTCCGGGGCGGCGAGAAGAAGCAGGACGGCAAAGGCCAGTGAAAAGCGCAGCACGACAGACCCCGGGCTCTCTTCTGTCCATCAGACGAGGGCGGGGCGCGTTCGTCAAGCGGCTTGGCGCCGGGGCAGCGGTGGCCTCAGCCGCCAAGCGCCTTGCCCCAGATCGCCGCCAGCCGCGCCTGCGCCGCGCGGTAGTCGGCGAAATCCTTCGCATGCGCCTTGATGCCGAACTTCGCGGCCATCAGCGTGGCCGCGAGCTCCTCGGGCGTGGCATCGAGGCCCGCAAGGCTGAGTCGCCCGGCCGCGACACCCCGGGCGATCCAGTCGGCGACATGGCCGATGATCCGGGCGTGCGCCTCCTGCACTTCGGGCTGGGCGAAGGGCTGGTCGGCCGAAAGGATCTCGTCGGCATGGGGCGAGTTCAGCATCGCCTCGACCGCCGTGCCATCCACCGCCTGCATCGCGGCCAGCAAGCGTTCGGCCGGGGGGCCATCCTCGGCCAGAACCCGGGCGACCGCCTGTTCCGAACGGCGAAAATGCATGCGGATCAGCTGGTTGAAGATGTCTTCCTTGTTGGCGTAGTGCAGATAGAGCGCCGGCCGCGACATGCCCGCGCCCTCGGCGATGTCGGCCATCGAGGTTCGGCGCAGACCATAGCGCGCAAAGGCGACGAAGGCCGATTGCAGGATGGCGGCCTCTTTCGGGTCGATGCTGGGGTCGTCGCAGAACTGCATGCCCCCAGTATCGCAGAGGCGTGCCCCCGGTGTCAAATCGTGCGTTGACAGAATGACATTTCGAGTCAAATATGTCAGCAACCGGAGGCCCGACATGAGCATCACCCTTCAGATCAACGGAAAGCCGCATCAGCTGGACCTGCCGGCGGAGGTGCCGCTGCTTTGGGCCTTGCGCGACGGGCTTGGGATGACGGGAACCAAGTTCGGCTGCGGCGTCGCGGCCTGCGGCGCCTGCACGGTTCTGGTGGACGGTGAGGCCGTGCGGTCCTGCCAGCTGCCGATCGGCGAGGTGAGGGGGGCGGTCACCACGATCGAGGGGCTGGGCCAGCCGGGCAACCTGGCGCCGATCCAGGCGGCCTGGGTCAAGCACCAGGTCGCGCAATGCGGTTACTGCCAGTCGGGGCAGATCATGCAGGCGGCCGCGCTCCTCGCCGCGATCCCCGAGCCTACGGATCGGGACATAGACGAGGCGATGCAGGGCAACCTTTGCCGCTGCGGCACCTATCCCCGGATCAGGGCCGCGATCCACGAGGCGGCGGCGATGATGAAGGCGGGCTGACCATGGCGAACTGGAAGACGATCACCCGCCGTTCGTTCCTGGTCCTCGGGGCTGCCGTGGCCGGCGGCGCGGCCTTTGCCGCCTGGAAGATCACCGAGGTTCCGCAGAACCCGCTGGTGCCCGGCCCGGGGGCGGTGCCGCTGAACCCCTGGGTCATCATCAACGCCGATGGCGTCACGGTGATCGCTCCGCGTGCCGAGATGGGGCAGGGGATCTCGACCACCCTTGCCGCGCTGGTGGCCGAGGAGCTGGACGTGGACTGGGAGCAGGTCCGGGTGCTGCACGGCCCCCCGGCGCAGGCCTATTTCAACGCTGGCTTCTCCGACCGGATGTCGAACGAGCCGGATTTCATCGTCTCGCAGCGGCCGAAGTCGCACAATGCGATCCTGGCGGCGGTGCCGAAGATCCTTTCGCTGCAGATCACCGGCGGCTCGACCGGCGCGATCGGCGGTTTCGTGCAGATGCGGCTGGCCGGTGCCGGCGCGCGCGAGGCGCTGAAGGCGGCGGCGGCGAAGCGGCTGGGCGTGGCGCCCGAGACGCTGAAGACCGAAGGCGGCAAGGTGATCGGGGCCAAGACCTTCACCTATGCCGAGCTTGCCGCCGAGGCGGCGGATCTGGTGCCGGAGGAAGTGGAGCTTCGCGATCCCTCGACCTGGCGTTACCTCGGCAAGGCCATGCCGCGGCTCGACATGGTGGCCAAGTCCACCGGGACCGAGGTCTTCGGGATCGACACCTGGCTGCCGGGGATGAAATTCGCCACGGTGCGGATGAACCCGCGGCGGGGCGGGGCGATGAAGGGCTTCGACCCGGCCCCGGCGCTGGCGATGCCGGGAGTGGAGCAGGTGATCGGGCTGGGCAGCGGCATCGCCGTCGTCGCCGACACGACCTGGTCGGCGATGCAGGCCGCCGAGGCGGTGAAGATCGACTGGGCCGAGGCCGACTATCCGGGCGACAGCGCCGCGATGATGATGCAGATCGAGGCGGCCTTCGCCACCGGGCCGGATTCGCGGATGCGCGACGACGGGGATGTCGAGGCGGAACTGGCGAAGGGCGGGGTGATCGAGGCCGAATACCGCGTTCCCTTCCTGGCCCATGCCGCCATGGAGCCGCTGAATGCGACCGCCTGGCTGAAGGCGGACGGGTCGCTGGAGGTCTGGTGCGGTTGCCAGGCCCCGATCATGACCCGCGATGCCTGCGCCGCTGCGCTAAGTATCGACGCCGGGAAAGTCACGCTGCACGTCCCGCCCATGGGGGGCGGCTTCGGCGGACGCACCGACCCGGTGCCCGCGGTGCTGGCCGCGCGCGTCGCCGCCGCGATGCCCGGCACCCCGGTCAAGGTCACCTGGAGCCGGGAAGAGGATCTGACGCAGGACTATTACCGCCCTGCCGCCATCGGCCGACTGTCGGGCCGGATCGAGGCGGGACGGGCGACCGCACTCTGGGGGCGCACGGCGGCGCCCTCGGTCACGCGCAACGCGCTGGCGCGTCTGGTCGGCTTTGCCCCGCCCGGCCCCGATCGCGCCACCGTGGAGGGTGGGTTCGACCAGCCCTATGGTCTGCCGAACTATCGCCATGACGGCCATGTCGCCGACCTGACGGTGCCGCTGGGCTTCTGGCGTTCGGTCGGCAACTCGATGAACGCCTTCTTCCTCGAAAGCTTCATCGACGAGCTGGCCCATGCCGCGGGCGCCGACCCGCTGGCCTTCCGGCTGGACCTCGTAAAGGACAGCCATCCCCCTTCCGCGCGGCTGCTGGAGAAGGTGCGCGAGATGTCGGGCTGGGACGGGCTGAAACGCCCCGGTTTCGGGCGCGGGGTGGCCTTCTGCTATTCCTTCGGAACCCCGGTCGCCGAGGTGCTGGAGGTGCAACAGACCGACGCGGGCATCCGCCTGACCCGTGCCTGGATCGCCTGCGACCCGGGCCTGGCACTGGACCCCGGCATCATCGAGGCGCAGATGACCGGCGGCATGGTCTATGGCCTGTCGGCGGCGATCCACGGTGCGATCACCTTCGCCGATCAGCAGGTGGTCGAACGGAACTTCCCCGACCATGACGCATTGCGCATGCCGACGACCCCGGCCTTCGAGGTGGCGATCCTGCAGAACAACGGCACCTTCGGTCATATCGGCGGGGTGGGGGAACCCTCCACCCCTCCCGCCGCCCCGGCGCTGGCGAATGCGCTTCACGACCTGACCGGCATCCGCGCCCGCGAGTTGCCGCTGAACCGGCAGTTCCGCTTCGCCGGCTGAGGTGCCGGGCCTCAGAACTCCAGCGTCGAGATGTCGAGGCCGCGCTTCTTCGCGCTTTCGATCACCACGGCGCGGAGTTTCTGGTTGCGGTTCAGGAGCCTGCGAAAGCGGATCTCGTCCAGCACCAGAAGCGTGGTATGGCTGATCGCCGTCGCCTGTGTCCGGCGCGTCTGGCGGCTGAGCAGGGACAGCTGGCCGAACATCTCGCCCCGGCCCAGGCGGAACTTCTGGCCCGCCGTCTCGAACTCCACCGCGCCCGAGGCGATGAAATAGACCTCGCGCGGGGTATCGCCCTTGCGCAGCAGGACCTCGCCCGGCTGGACATAGCGGGTGCGCAGCGCCTTGGCCAGTTGCCGGCGGTTGCTTTCGTTCATCGTGTCGAACAGCGGGAACTGGCGGACAAGCTCGGTCTTCTGGACCGCCAGATCCAGCGCCGGCCGCACGTCGAAGGCGCGCCGCTTGGCGGCAAGCTCCTGCTTCAGGGTGATGTGCAGCTCGCTGCCGATCAGGCCATCGGCGTAAAGCGTGTCGTATTCGCGCTCCTCCAGCCGCAGCGAGGTGCGGCGCAGGAAGCGGCGCTCGGTCTCCTCGGCGTAGCCCGGGTATTGCAGACGCAGCCCTTCCAGCGCGGTCGCCGTCTCTTCCTCACGGCGCCGGACCAGTTCGTGCAGCAGATCCGCGACCCGTTTGCCATGGATGCGGCGGATCTTGCTGTCGATATAGCCATGCAGGTCGCGCAGGATCAGACGCAGGTTCAGCAGGATCTCGAACCGGTCGGCGGTCAGCCGCGCCAGCAACCCCGAGAGGCGCAACCGGTTGTGCAACAGGATGGCCAGGCGGTAGCCCCGGCCCCTGGCCAGGCTGAGGCGGCCCGAGGCGCGGTATTCCTCGCGCCCGCCCGCCCGGGTGCGTTCGATCAGCCGGTCGGCGTCCGACAGCATCTGTTCGGCCAGCCGCGCGGAGATCAGCTGTTCGCGGAAGGACTCCAGGATCATGTCGCGCTCGCGCCCGGCCAGCGCCACGAGACCCAGCGTGATCCGGTCGCGGTCGGGAATGTCGTCGGCCGCCTCGGCGCGCTGGATGGCCTGGTCCAGCCTTTCCGCAAATCGCTTTGCCTCGGACCGGACGATGTCATGCGACAGGTTGTGGCTGCGCGCGGTCTCGGCCACGTCCTCGCGCACGGTCTGTAGCGCCACGGCGATCACCTGGGCGGACAGCGCCCGGTCGATCGGCGCCAGCTTGTCCAGGCCAAGAAGCGAGATCACCCAGCGCAGGGTCGTTCCCTGCACGAGGAGCGTGAAGAGCGTGAAGCCGGTGGCGAGGATGCCCACCTCGCGCTTGACGTCGGCCGGCACGCGCATGTTCTCGGACACCGCCAGCGCCAGCGCCAGCGTCACCGCCCCGCGCAGGCCTCCCCAGAGGATCGCCACACGATAGGGCCGGTTGATCCTGGGCGACAGGCTCAGCGCAGTCAGGGCCGGCAGGATGACGTAAAGGACGAAGAGCCGCGACAGGATCGCGGCCACGATGACGACACCGATCAGGAAAAGGTCATAGGGCCGGACATCGGCAACCAGACGCGGCACCAGCAGCGCGGCGAGCAGGAAGATCAGCGCCCCGGCCCAATGGGCCAGCACGTCCCAGACCTCCCGCAGGTTGGTCCAGTTGGTCGGCGACATCCGGCCGGGGCCGAGGTAGTTCAGCGTCATGCCCGCCATCACCACCGCGA
>JBKBRG010000127.1:0-6668 GCA_046292325.1 Tabrizicola sp. | reverse complement strand
CGACCTTCTCGATCCACTCGCCATAGGGCTGGGCGGCGGCCAGTTTGTCCTTGATCTCGGTGTCGTGGTAGAGCTTGCCCTCCAGCATATCGACCGCGATCATCTGCCCCGGCCCCAGCGCGCCCTTCTCGCGCACGGTGCTTTCGTCCACCGGCACCATCCCGGCCTCGGACCCGGCGATCAGCATCCCGTCGCCCGTCACCACATATCGCATCGGGCGCAGACCGTTGCGGTCAAGCCCGCCGCAGACCCAGCGCCCGTCGGTCATCGCCAGCGCCGCGGGGCCGTCCCAGGGCTCCATCACGCTGTTGCAGTAGGAATACATGTCTGCCCAGGCCTTGGGCATGTTCACCGTCTGCTTCGACCAGGCCTCGGGCACCAGCATGGTCTTCGCCATCGGCGCCGACCGGCCCGACCGCACCAGCACCTCGAACACCGCATCCAGCGCGCCGCTGTCCGAGGTCCCCCCCGGGATGATCGGCTTGATGTCCTCGGCCGCCTCGCCGAAGTTGTTCGACGCCATGCGGATTTCGTGGGACTTCATCCAGTTGACGTTGCCCTTCAGCGTGTTGATCTCGCCGTTGTGGGCCAGCATGCGGAAGGGCTGCGCCAGCCACCACTGCGGGAAGGTGTTGGTGCTGTAACGCTGGTGGTAGATCGCAAAGGCGCTTTCGAAGCGTTCGTCCTGAAGGTCGGGGTAGAAGGTCGAGACCTGCTCGGCCAGCATCATCCCCTTGTAGATGATCGACCGGCAGGACAGGGAACACAGATACATCCCCTGGATGCCCGCCGCCGTCGCCGCCTTCTCGATCCGCCGGCGAATGATGTAGAGCTCGCGCTCGAATTGCTCCTGATCGATCTCCTTCTCGCAGCGGATCAGGATCTGCTCGATCTCGGGCCGCGTCGCATTGGCCTTTTCCCCCAGGACCGAGACATCCACCGGCACATGCCGCCAGCCATAGATGTAGTGCCCCATGCGCAGGACCTCGGTCTCGACGATGGTCCGGCAGCGTTCCTGGGCGCCGAAATCCGTCCGCGGCAGGAAGACCTGGCCCACGGCGATCAGCTTGTTCACATCCGGCTCGTGCCCGGTGCGGCGCACCACGTCGTAGAAGAACTTCACCGGGATCTGCACATGGATCCCCGCGCCGTCGCCGGTCTTGCCATCCGCATCGACCGCGCCCCGGTGCCAGACCGCCTTCAGCGCGTTGATGCCGTTCTCCACCACCTTGCGGCTGGGCTTGCCCGAGATCGACACGACCAGCCCCACCCCGCAGGACGAATGTTCGTCCTCGGCCCGGTAAAGCCCGTTCGCATCCAGCCAGGCGCGCTTTTCCTCTTCGGCCCTTACCCAGGCGTCATCATAGGTCGTCATGGCTTACTCCTCAAAGCTCGCTGGCAGGATTTCGGTCATCGGGCGCGCAACCTCTGCCGTCAGCGCGTCGCAGTCATACAGCGGCTGGCTGGACAGAAAGCCCTTCTCGCCCGGAAAGACGAAGTCCACGGGGCTGCCGTCGATCGGCAACCACTGGCCATCGCCCAGGTCCGTCTCGCCCGGCCCGGCGAAGAACAGCCGCCAGTCGGGATGGACATATTCGTTGCCGCGCGACCGGCGCAGCACCGTGCCGTCCCGACCGTATTCGGTGAAGTCCACCTCGGTCTGCTGCAGGGTGATGCCGTCGATCGTGACCGACTTGCCGGTCAGCCGGTCATATCCCTCGGCCCGGCTGCCGGTGCCGTCCTCCTTCGACAGGCTGAAGCTCCAGGTGTCCATCCCCTCGGCAAGAAGCTCGGTCATGCTGGCCGGGTCGGCCGGGTCGGGATCCAGCACCTGTTTGACCGGGTCATAGCTTTCGACCCATTCCGCCTCGTGGTTGATGCGCGAATAGAAGAACGGGCCCTCCTGATCCAGGTCCACCCGCCACTGGTCGCCCGGCGCATCGGCGCTGCACTTGTAATAGTGCGACACCCGGCAGCCCTTCGATTGCACCGTCAAGAAGGCCTCGCAGCCCTCGGGCACGGTCCAGGTGCCGGCCAGCCCCTCGGTCGGGGCGGCAAGACAGGCAAGGATCAGAATCTTCCGCATCGCCGCTTCACTTTCCGGATGACGCA
Source organism: Tabrizicola sp. (assembly GCA_046292325.1). Classification (GTDB taxonomy): domain Bacteria; phylum Pseudomonadota; class Alphaproteobacteria; order Rhodobacterales; family Rhodobacteraceae; genus Tabrizicola. The sequence goes on along the minus strand of JBKBRG010000127.1, from coordinate 4,556 downwards.
CTCATCCTGACGTTTCGTCGCATCCCGGCTGTCTTTCGTGCCCGACCCGAAGCCGATGCCCGCAGGACAGATCCCGGACGCCTGACCTTCCTTCCCTATTCCGCCGCCACCGCCCCGGTCTGGGCCAGATAGGACAGGATCGACTCTGCCGCCTCGCGCCCGTCGCGGATCGCCCAGACGACCAGGCTGGCGCCCCGCACGATGTCGCCCGCGGCATAGACGCCGGGCAGGCTGGTCGCATGGGTGCGGAAATCGGCCTTGATCGTGCCCCAGCGGGTGACCTTCAGTTCCGGCACCCCCCACAGCGTCGGCAGGTCCTCGGGTTCGAAGCCCAGAGCCTGGATCACCAGATCGGCGGGTTCGACGTAATCGGCGCCCTCGATGACCTCGGGTGTCTGGCGTCCCGTTGCGTCGGGCGCGCCAAGCCGCATCTTCTGGACCATGACGCCTTCCACCTCCGTGCCGCCGGTAAAGCCCTTGGGCGCGGCAAGCCAGACGAATTCGACGCCTTCCTCCTCGGCGTTCTGCACCTCGCGCTGCGACCCCGGCATGTTCGCCCGGTCGCGGCGGTAGAGGCATTTCACCGACAGCGCCCCCTGCCGGATCGCGGTGCGCACGCAATCCATCGCCGTGTCGCCGCCGCCGATCACCACCACGCGCTTGCCGCTGGCGTTCAGCTCGCCGCTGTCGAACTCCGGCACATCGTCGCCAAAGCCCTTGCGGTTCGAGGCGGTGAGGTAGTCCAGCGCCTTCACGATGCCCCTGGCGCCTACGCCGGGCGCCTCGATGTCGCGGGCCTTGTAGACGCCCGTCGCGATCAGCACCGCGTCGTGCTGGCCAAGGATCGCGTCAAAGCTGATGTCCTTGCCCACGGTGCAGTTCAGCACGAAGTTGACGCCCCCGTCCGCCAACTGCGCAGTGCGGCGTTCGACCACATCCTTCTCCAGCTTGAAGCCGGGGATGCCATAGGTCAGAAGTCCCCCCGCACGGTCATAACGGTCATAGACCGTGACCTGCACGCCATGCCGGCGCAGCACGTCCGCCGCAGCAAGGCCCCCCGGCCCCGCGCCGATGATGCCCACGCTTTCGGGGCGTTCGGCACGCGGGCGGATCGGCTTGACCCAGCCCTCCTGCCAGGCGGTGTCGGTGATGTATTTCTCGACGCTGCCGATGGTGACGGTGCCATGGCCCGACTGCTCGATCACGCAGTTGCCTTCGCACAGCCGGTCCTGCGGGCAGATCCGGCCGCAGATCTCCGGGAAGGTGTTGGTGGCCTGGCTGATCTCGTAGGCCTCCTGCAACCGCCCCTCGGCCGTCAGCTTCAGCCAGTCGGGGATGTTGTTGTGCAACGGGCAATGCGACTGGCAGTAGGGCACGCCGCATTGCGAGCAGCGGCTGGCCTGTTCGGCGGCCTTGCGATCCGCGAATTCCCGGTAGATCTCGTGGAAGTCCTGCGCGCGCGAGGCTGCGTCACGCTTTTCCGGCATTTCCTTGCCGACCGTGACGAACTTCAGCATCTTTTGCGTGGCCATGGCTGCGCCTTTCACCGGAACCCTTCGGCCTTGCTGGATAGCTTGGATCGGGCGGCAGTAAAAGTCAGTTATGCTGACCTAAATGAGGCTTTTTGCCGGATTGGGTCAAAGATTCTGCCGGATCGGCGGAAAACAAGGTCAGTATTGGTTACCTATACCCCGGTCCCGGGTCAGATATTGGCCCATCCGCCGTCGATTATGTGTGCAACGCCGGTGGTGTAGGAGGATTCGTCCGAGGCCAGATAGACGACCAGCGCGGCGATTTCCTCGGCCCGGGCCATGCGCCCGATCGGCTGGCGGGCGATGAAGGCGGCGCGGGCGGCCTCGTAATCCCCGGTCGCGCGCAGCCGGTCCTCCAGCGAGGGGCTCTCCACTGTGCCGGGGCAGATCGCATTGCAGCGGATGCCCTTGCCGACGAAATCGGCGGCGATGGACTTGGTCAGGCCGATCACGCCGGCCTTGGTCGCGCCATAGACGAAACGGTTCGGCGCGGCGATGACCGACGAGGCGACCGATGCCATGTTGATGATCGAACCGCCGCCCCGTTCCAGCATCCCGGGCAGGAAGGCGCGGCACATCCGGTACATCGCCGTCAGGTTCAGGTCCAGGCTGAAGGCCCACTGCTCCTCGTCGCAGTCGAGGATGGTCCCGTTGGCCACGAACCCGGCGCAGTTGAACAGCACATCGACCGGGCCTGCCGCCTGAACCGTCGCGGCGATCTCGGCCGGGTCCCGAACGTTCAGCAGCCGCGTCTCGATCCCCTCGGAGCGCAGGCTTTCCAGCGCCGCGGCGTTGATGTCGGTGGCCAGCACGCGGGCGCCTTCCCGCGCCATGGCCAGGGCGCTTGCCCGTCCGATCCCCTGACCGGCCGCCGTCACCAGCACGCGCTTGCCCTTCAACCGATCCGTCACGCCCGACCTCCCGTTTCCTGCCGACCCAGCCGGCGCATCACCTCGGAACCCCGGCCAGCGCCCTGTCCAGATGCGTATAGCCACCATCCACGAACAGCCATTGTCCGGTCAGATGCCGCGCACGGTCGGACAGGGCAAAGACCGTCATCGCCGCGATCTCCCGCGCCTCGGTCATGCGCTGGCCCAGCGGGATGCGCGCCGTGATCTCGGCCAGCTTCTCCTGCGGATTGTCGAAGCCCTTCAGCCAGCGGTCATAAAGCGGCGTCATCACCTCGGCCGGGATCACGGCATTGACCCGCACCCCATGCGGCGCGAAGGCCGCCGCCCATTCCCGCGTCAGTCCCAGCTGCGCCGCCTTGGCCGCGACATAGGCCGAGGTATTGCCCTGCCCGGTCACCGCCGTCTTCGAGCTGATGTTGACGATGGCGCCCCGCGCGGCCTTGATGTCCTGCGCCAGCAGATGCACCAGCGTGTAGTAGTGCACCAGATTCCGGTCGAGCGAGGCGCGGAAGGCCTCGGGTCCGGCGTCGATCCCCACGCCGTCGTTGCTGCCGGCATTGTTCACCAGCCCGTAGACCGACCCGAACCGCGCCCGGACCTCTGCCACGGCGGCGCGGCACTGGTCGTCGCTGGACAGTTCCACCTCGACCCAGCCTGCCCCTGGCCCGAGACCGGCCAGCCAGTCGCGGTCGGGGGCCCTGCGGGCAAGGATGACCGGCACCGCACCTTCGGCCGCCAGATCCTCCGAGATCGCCCGGCCGATGCCCGCCGCGCCGCCGGTCACCACGACCACCTTGCCCTCAAGGCCAAGGTCCATTGCGATCTTCCTCCGTTCAGGCGGCCGGACTGCCGGGCTGGCAGGGCTGAAGCACCTCTGCCGGGTCCGCGCCGCCCGTGGTCCGCTTCCCCACGGCGATCCTGACCAAGGCAGCAGCGCTGTCAACGGCAGAGTTCGGCCGGCACGCAATCGGTCAGGCAATGGCCCCGGCCGGCGATGCCCGGTCGATCGGGAAGTCGATCGGGAAGAAGATCCGGAAATGAAGGAAGGGCCCCGCACCCCTACGGGACCCTTCATCCAACCCACGCGCACACCCCATAGCACCGCGTGTCTGTAGTAGGGTCCCGGGCTTCCTGCCCCGACTTCGGTCTTTTCGCCCGAATCTTTGTTCCGGGCAAGGCAGGAGTATCAAGGTCTTTAGACAAATGCGCGCCACAGGAGGGCGGAAGGCCCGCCCCTTGCGGAACGGGCCCTGCACCGCCCCGGGGTCGGGCGTCACTTGTAGACGGATTCCTTGCCGAAGTGCTTCACCAGCAGATAGTAGAAGACGGCGCGATACTTGTTGCGCTCGGATTTGCCATAGGTGTCGATGGCGGCATTGATGCCCTCCATCAGCTTGGGGCTGTCGGCAAGGCCCAGCTTCTTGATCAGGAAGTTGTTCTTGATCCGCTCAAGTTCTTCCTTGTCCGAGGCGGCGACGGTCTGGGCATCGTTGTCGTAGATCGAAGGACCGCAGCCGATCGTGACCTTGGTCAGGAGCGCCATGTCCGGCGTCACCTTGCATTTGTTCTTCAGGTCATCGGCGTATTTTGCGATGAGCTCGTCTCTCTTACCCATGTTGTCCTCGTTCCTGTTACCTGTCCCGTTCCGCCCCTTCCCGGCAGGGCCCGGGCGAAAACCGGTTCAGCTTACGTTAACGAGACCAAACGGCAACGGGAAAGATGGCCAGAGCTTCCCCGCGGTGGCATGACCGCGGGGCTGCCGGGCGGTCAATAGCGGTAGTGATCCGACTTGAACGGCCCCTCGACCTTGACGCCGATGTATTCGGCCTGGTCGGGGCGCAGCTCGGTCAGCTTGACCCCGATCTTCTTCAGGTGCAGCCGCGCGACCTTTTCGTCCAGCGCCTTGGGCAGGATGTAGACGCCCGGCGCATAGTCCTGCCCCTTGGTCCAGAGCTCGATCTGCGCCAGCACCTGGTTGGTGAAGCTGGCCGACATCACGAAGGACGGATGGCCCGTGGCGTTGCCCAGATTTAGCAGGCGGCCTTCGGACAGAAGGATGATGCGGTTGCCCGAGGGCATCTCGATCATGTCCACCTGGTCCTTGATGTTCGTC
>JBKBRG010000126.1:0-6684 GCA_046292325.1 Tabrizicola sp. | reverse complement strand
ATGGTGGGCTTCTGGAACGCGGGCGTGCCGACGCTCGACTACGGCAACAACATCCGCCAGGTGGCGAAGGAGGAAGGCTTCGAGAACGCCTTCGCCTTCCCCGGATTCGTGCCCGCCTACATCCGTCCGCTCTTCTGCAAGGGCATCGGCCCCTTCCGCTGGTGCGCGCTGTCGGGCGACCCCGAGGATATCCGCAGGACCGACGCGGCGATGAAGCGGCTGTTCCCCGGCAATGCCCATCTGCACCGCTGGCTGGACATGGCCCAAGAGCGCATCGCCTTTCAGGGCCTGCCGGCGCGGATCTGCTGGATCGGTCTTGGCGACCGGCACCGGGCGGGGCTGATGTTCAACGCGATGGTGGCAAGCGGAGAGCTGAAGGCCCCGATCGTGATCGGGCGGGATCATCTGGATGCCGGCTCGGTGGCCAGCCCGAACCGCGAGACCGAGGCGATGAAGGATGGCTCGGACGCGGTCAGCGACTGGCCGCTCCTGAATGCGCTGGTCAACACCGCCTCGGGGGCGACCTGGGTCAGCCTGCACCACGGCGGCGGCGTCGGCATGGGGTTCAGCCAGCATGCGGGCGTGGTGATCGTCGCCGACGGCACGCCCGAGGCGGCAAAGCGGCTGGAGCGCGTCCTGTGGAACGACCCGGCCTCGGGCGTCTGGCGGCATGCCGATGCCGGCTACGAGACGGCCATCGCCTGCGCCAAGGAGCACGGGCTGCGGCTGCCCGGCATCCTGGGGAACTAGCGCCATGCACTATGCCCCCGGAAAGGACCCCTGCCCGCTGCCCTACAGCCCGTTCAAGGCCTGCACCGTGCCGCGCCCGATTGGCTGGCTGTCCACGGTGTCGCGCGACGGGCGCGCCAACCTTGCGCCCTACAACCAATGGCAGAACCTGACCTTCGATCCGCCGATGGTGATGTTCGCGGCCAACCAGTATTCGGACGGGCGCCGGAAACATACGGTCATCAACGCCGAGGAGACCGGCTGGTTCGTCTGGAACATGTGCACCTATGCCCTGCGCGACGCGATGAACCAGACCGCCATCGAATGGCCCGAGGGCGTGGACGAGTTCGACAAGGCCGGGGTGACGAAAGCGCCCTGCATCGACGCTCCCGGCCCGCGCGTGGCCGAAAGCCCGGCGCATTTCGAGTGCCGCTATCTGTCGACCCACCGGCTGCGCGGCAATTCCGGGCATGGCTGGGTGGATGTCGTCTTCGGCGAGGTCGTGCGCATCCACGTCAAGGACGAGGTGCTGACGCCCGAGGGCAAGCTGGACTATGCCGCGATCCGCCCGCTGGCCCGCGTCGGATACCACGACTACACCAGTTTCACCGAGACCTTCACCATGCCGATCCCCGGAGCGGCCGGTGCGGCGGCGGCCGGGCTGGAGGGAAAGGCCTGAGCCTCGGCGGCCCCGGGGCCTGATGTTCGGTCGCGCCCTTGCCCGCGAGGATCTTCGCCCTGCCCTTTTTCGATCCGGGCGACTCGGGCTGCCGATTCCTGCGCATGGTTCAGGTGCAGCGTCCGGCATTCCGGTCGCCCGGCGGGTATGGGCGGAGAAGGCGTCGGCCAGGTCGGGAACGCTGTCCGGGGCCTCGGCCAGATCGGCCCGGATTGCGGCTGCCCGACATCCTGGGCAACTGGGGCCCGTCCGCGCGCGGTCAGCCATTCCTGACCTGCAATCTCAATGGCTCGCCTGCGGACCTTTTGGCGGTGTCAACTCTGTCCCGGCCAAGTCGGGGGCAGATACATGATGACCGATCGGGCTGGAATGATCGCGGTCCTCAAGCGGTCCTGCGTGCCGGACTTGCGGGCCATGGGGTTCAAGGGAAGCTTCCCGCATTTCCATCGAGAGGATGCGGGCATGGTAGACCTGTTGTCCTTTCAGTTCGGGCAAGCGGGCGGCTGTTTCTGCGTCAACCTGGGCCAGGCCGACCTGCGCTGGTGGAGGACGCTCTTTCTGCCGAAGGTCCCGCCGGACAGGCTGCGGGTCCATCAGACGAGGGGATGGGTTCGGCTTGGTGCCAGCCAGGGCGACCGCTGGTTCTTCTACGATCCCGTGATGGCCGGGCTGCGCCGCGCCGTGGCCCGGACGCCGGAAGAGATCGCCGCCCTCTGCACAGAGCTGATCCGCACGCACGCGGTCCCCTGGTGGGAAGAAAGGCGCAGCAAGGCAAGGATCTTCGGGTCGCGCCCGCACCAGAGCTGATCTTCGCGCGCCCCGCCCTGATGCAGAGCGCGGGGCAAGGGCCGATCCTGCGCCGGGCACTCGGGTTTGACACCCGCACGGCGACAACCGGAACGGATCCGGCCGACCGTCGCGGGTGCGGCTTCATTCCTCATTCTCGCCATCAGGCATCTTGCAAAGGCCACGAAATGGCCCTGCCTTGCTCAACCTGCGGTGTTGCAGTCGGCCAGAGGGAACACGGAAAGGGAGAGCCCGATGATCCGTTCAAGACTTTTGCTGGCCTTGCGCTTCCGGGGGATGCGGCGCACGGACGACCCGTTGCTGGAGCGGTTCGCCAACCTTCGGATCGACCGGTCGAAACGGACGGTCCCGCTGTTCTACGCCCGCAAGGCGACCTGAGCCGGGCCCTGCGCCCTGCCCCCTCGGGTCGGGGCGGGATGCGTGGCGCCGGTCCGGGTGCCGGGCTACAGGATGCGCGGGTTCTTCCCGGCCTCCCGCCAGACCGGGTTCGACCACGCCCGCCTTCCGGCGGCGTCGATCACGGCGATCCTGATCCAGGGACTGCCAAGCAGACGGTCCAGCGGCACCTCGGCACGGGTCATCGAATGCCCGTGCACCCCCTTCGCCCCCGTGCCCCAGCCCATCGCCACGACCGAAGAGGCGGCAGAGCATTCGACGATGGCGGTTTCTCCCTCGATCCTGACATCGCGGATCTCGGGACCCTGGGACGAATAGAAATCCCCCCGTTTCAGGGCGGCAAGCAGTGCCTCGGGCTCGTTCTCCTCGGCCTTGACCATCACCCAGCCGCCGAAATGGTCGGGTTCCGAGAAATGCGCGTCGTCGGTGGCGATCAGGGAAAGCCTGCGGCCTTCGGTCAGCAGCAGATCCGCGATCGCTGCCCCGTCCGGCCGGTCGCAGCCGGTGGCGCAGCCGTGATTGTAGATCTCCACCGCATGGGCCGCCTCGATGGATCGCGCATCGGCCAGCGTCAGACCGGACCATTGCGGATGCGCGATGGCGACGAAGGCCCCGGCGGCGACGGCGCGGGCGGCGATCTCGGGTCCGGTCTCCTGACCCGGCTCGGCGATGAAGCTGGTCGTGGAGGGAGGTGCGAAATCCTGCGGCAGGCCGACCGCCAGGATGTGCCAGAGCTCGCCATTCGACTGCGCGCCGGAATGCAGTTCGGCCCCGAGAAGCGTGGTGAAGCCCGCATCGCGATAGGGGCGCGTGTCGGTGATCGGAAAGCCGTAGAGGCCGATGAAATGGTCGGTCAGCGCCAGGAAGTCATACCCTTCGGCCTTGTAGCGGCGGCAGACCTCTTCGGGCGACAGGACACCATCGGAACGGGTGGAATGGGTATGCAGGTTGCCGCGCCAGAATCGGCCGGGGGCGGTGAAGGCGGTGGGGCGGGTCATGGTCTGGTCCTTTGCGCGGGATCTGCACGTTTCTGATATGTCGCCACGGCGACAGGCGCGGTGACGAAGCGGCGGTCATCGGGAAGGCCTTCCCGACTTCGGCGAAACCTTGCCCGGTGGTTGCGGATCGGGCAAGTGCCGGTCGAGGCCTGATGCGCCATCTGACAGTCTGGCACAGGTTGGGGTGTCCGAGGCGAAGCCTGTCGCTGGACCGTGGGCGGCAGAGGCCCGACGCGCGGGCGAGGCGATCAGCCACGCGCTGCGCGATGCCGGGGTGAGGCGGCTTCAGTCCTGCCTGTCGCCGGTCTTCGACCGGCCTGACTGAACCCCGCCCCCCGCTAGCCGCGTCCGATATAGGGCATGTCCCGCGCCATGATGGTGACGAAGGGCGTGTTCACCTCGAGCGGCAGGCTGGCCATGTGCAGGACCATCCGCGCGACGTGATCCACGTCCATCACCGGCTCGGCCCGGATGCTGCCGTCGGCCTGCGGGACGCCGGTCCGGAACCTTGCGGCCATGTCGGTCAGGGCGTTGCCGATGTCGATCTGGGCGCAGGCGATGTCGAAGGCCCGGCCGTCGAGGCCGAGGGTGCGGGTCAGGCCGGTGACGGCGTGTTTCGACATGGTGTAGGGCACCGAGCCGGGGCGCGGCACATGGGCCGAGATGGATCCGTTGTTGATGATCCGCCCGCCGCGCGGGCTTTGCCGGCGCATCAGCCCGAAGGCCGCACGCGCGCAGAGGAACATGCCGGTGATGTTGGTGCGGCTGACCTCGAGCCAGGTTTCGACCGGAATCTCGTCGATGGGTGCGGCCGGGGCCGAGATGCCGGCGTTGTTGAACAGCACGTCCAGCCGGGGCAGCCGGGCGAAGGCCGCCTCGACCTGGGCCGGGTCGCCGACATCGGCGACAAGGATGCGGGCCTGCGCCCCGTCCGCGGTTTCCTCCAGCGCCGCGCGGCGACGGCCGAGCAGGCTGACCTCCCAGCCGGCGGCGAGGAAGGCGCGCGCGGTGGCGCGGCCGATGCCGGCGCCCGCACCGGTGATCAGGATCGAACGGGGATTCGTCGAAGGGGCGGTCATGCAGCCTCTACCAGGTAGTCGTATTTCAGCAGCCAGAGCGTGGCACGGCCGACCACGGCGGGCGACAGGCGCAGGGCAGCGGCGATCTCGGCCTCGGTCGCGCCCTGCGGGCCGGCCGCGGCAAAGGCGGCGCGCACCGCCTCGATCCGGGCCGGGTCGTCGATCAGGCGGCGGCGGAGCGCATAGTTGCGCAGGCCGAACATCTCGGCCGGAGACGGACGGTCACCGGACGCGCGCGCGCGAAGACGGCGATCCCCGGCGGCGAAGGTCGTGGGATAGGCGGAAAACATCTCCTCGACCGCTGGTCCCACCGGCACCAGGGCTGCCTCGCGCGGGGCAATCCCGGGGCCGCCCATTGCCCTGGCGTGGGCCAGCATCGCCCGCTGTTCGGCCCAGAGCGCCTGATACTGCGGGATCACCGTGCGCCAGTCGTAAAGCGACCGGGCCCGCGCCCGCCCCGCGGCGCCCATGCGGGCGCGCAGGTCGGGGTCCAGCGCCAGCGTGACCAGTGCCTGGGCAAAGGCGGCCACATCCACGCGGGTCAGGGCGGAGATCTGGCCGAGGTATTGCACATAGGAGTCCGTCCCGCCGACGAACCGCTGGCTGACATAGCCCGACAGCCCGGCCCGCGGCAGTTCGGTCGGCACCCGGATCCCGACCTCGGGCGGCACCGTGTCCTTCATTCCGTCCCAGTCGGTCACGATCACCGGCAGTCCCGCCGCCATCGCCTCGATCGGGGCGAGGCCGAAGGTTTCCTGCAGGTTGTCGATCGGAAAGACGAAGATGTCGCCCCCCGAAAGCGTGGCCTTGCGGTCATCGGGGTTGCCGCCGTCGAGCAGGTGATAGCCGCAGGAAGGCATCAGCCGGGCCGCCGCCCTGGCATAGGTCTCCTGCCAGACCTCTTCGCGGAACTGGCCGCAGAAGACGAGGTGCAGCCTGCCGCCGCCCAGGGCGCCAACCTCGCCCGCGGCCTGTTCCATGGCCAGGAACAGCGGCAGCGGATCGAACTTCTCTTCCGGGGTGAGGCGCGCGATGGTGACGGCGACCACGTCGCCGGGCGCGGCGCCGATCCGCGCGCGCATCGCCTGTCCCGGCGCCGGGTCGGGCCGGAAATCGTCGGTAACGATGCCCAGCGGGATCACCGGCAACAACGGCCGCGCCGGCAGGGTGGCGCCGGGAAAGCGTTCGGCCAGGTGGGCCTCGGCCAGTTCCATCAGGCGGCGGATCGAGGCCTGCACCGCCCGCGAGGTGCAGATGACGGCATCCCAGGGCATCTGCGGCGCCGAGCGCAGATCGAAGATCGTCTGCATGACGGCCTTCGTGGCGGTGGTATGGGTGACCCCGCTCAGCGCCCAGGCGGCAGCGCCATGCACCGAGCGGCGCCAGCATTCCGTCGCGCTGATCGGGGCGGGATAATGCAGCACCTCGACCGGCGCCATGGCCGCCGGCGCATCCAGCCGGACCGCGCGCAAAGGGCGCGTCACGCCCGCGGCGCGCGCCATTTCGGCAAAGGCGGCGTGATCGCCCTGCGCATGCGCGATCGAGACGAACTCGTCCACCACGCCATGGGTGAAGAAGCCGCGCAGGAAACTCTCGCCCGCCACGCGGCGGCCGTTGATGCCCCGGCGCACCGGGTCATAGCCATCGGAGGTGAACCAGATCGCCGCATTGGCGGGCGGGGTCGGATCGGGCATCAGCGGCGTTCCATCCAGAGCCAGGGCGTGGGCGCGGCGCGCCATTCCCACAACAGGAGCAGGCGGTCGAGGTCCGACAGCGTCTCGGCCCAGTCGGGCAGGAGATCGGGGCGCAGCGTGCGGTCGATCCGGGTGATCCGGTGGGTGCCCGCGAATCGCCCGGTGAGAAGCGCGAGGAGGCCGGGTCGCATTCCCTCGTGCACCTCGACCAGAAGGTCGGCCTCGACCAGAGCCGGGGCGCGGGCGGGATCGAGAAGCGCGCCCTCCCCGCCCTCGATGTCGCACAGCACGAAGGTCGGCGC
>JBKBRG010000125.1:0-6749 GCA_046292325.1 Tabrizicola sp. | reverse complement strand
AAATCCTGCGCGCGCTGGACGCGGTGCAGAAGACCGACGGCGTGCCGCTGGCGACGCCCGCGAACTGGGTGCCGGGGCAGGACGTGATCGTTGCGCTGGCGCTGAACAACGACCAGGCGAAAGAGCGGTTCGGCGATCTGGACATCAAGCTGCCCTACCTGCGTTTTGCCAAGTCCCCGGCCTGACCGGGCCACTGCCGCCCCTGCGGCCGGTCCGCCGCCGTGACGATCGGCACCGGATCGCGCAGGGGCGGGGCATTCCTGGGTGCCGGGGACCAGCGGGCGCTCTTGCCCGTCCGCTTTGCGATCTGCCGGTTTCCTGGGCGAACCGCCCGGTTTCTGGTCGCGGGGCGCGGTCTTGGCGGGCGGCAACGGGTGCCCGTTGCGATCGGGCGGGGACACGGCATGCGCGGGGCGCTTAGCTGGGTCCGTCATGCTGATGGACCTGCCCCGCCCCGACTCTGCCCACCTGCGCATCGAGCGCAGCCATGGCCTCGCGCGGGTGGACTTCCGATCGACGGCCTCGGGAACCCGGCTTGCGGGGTTGCGGCAGGAGGGCTCGGCCAGGGCCTTCGTCCATCCGGGGCCGCTGGGGCCGGAGGTGGTGTTCCTCAACACCTCGGGCGGGATGACCGGCGGCGACCGGCTGGCCCATGCGCTGACCCTGGGGGCGCGCTGCCGCGTGACCGCCACGACCCAGACGGCCGAGCGGGCCTATCGGTCCGACGCGGGCGTTGCTCGGGTTGCGGTGCGCCATGATCTGGGCGCGGGTGCGCATCTCGACTGGCTGCCGCAGGAGACGATCCTTTTCGACGGGGCGGCGCTGGAGCGTGTGACGACGGTGCGGCTGGCTGCGGGCGCGTCCTGCCTTCTGCTGGAGGCGGTGGTCCTCGGCCGCGCGGCGATGGGCGAGGTGATGCGGCGGGTCAGCCTGGTGGACCGCCGGCAGATCCTGCGCGGCGAGGTTCCGGTGTTGGTCGAGCCGGTGCGGCTGGGCGACGCAGCCCTGACGGCAGGGCCGGGCGTCCTTGAGGGCGCGCGGGCCTTTGCCAGCCTCGCCCTGGTAGCCCGGGGGGCCGAGGCACGGGTGGCGGCGGTTCGGGCGGTGCTGGACGAACCGGGCGTGTCGGCGGGGGCCTCCGGCTTCGACGGCAAGCTGACGCTGCGCCTGATGGCGGCGGACGGCTGGCCGCTGCGGCGGCAGATCCTGCGGGTGCTGGCGGTGCTGCGCGACGGCCCCCTGCCCCGTGTCTGGCAGATGTAGGGAAGATGCGATGAACCTGACCCCCCGCGAGCGGGAAAAGCTTCTGATCAGCCTGGCCGCGATGGTCGCGCGCAACCGCCTGGCCCGTGGCGTCAGGCTGAACCACCCCGAGGCGGTGGCGCTGATCACCGACTTCGTTGTCGAGGGCGCACGCGACGGCCGGTCGGTCGCCGAGCTGATGGAGGCCGGCGCCCATGTGATCCGGGCCGATCAATGCATGGCGGGCGTTCCCGAGATGATCCACTCCGTCCAGGTCGAGGCGACCTTTCCGGACGGCACCAAGCTTGTCACCGTCCACCACCCGATCCGTTGAGAGGTCCCCGATGCGACGCCTCGTCCCCGTCCTGACCCTGCTTCCTTCTGCCGCGCCGGCCCATCCGGGCGATCATCATGCCACGGGCCTGTTGCACCTGCTTGTCGAGCCGGATCACCTGGCGATGATCGCCGCGGTCGTGGCCGTGCTTGGCTATCTTGTCTACAGATGGGCGCGGTCATGATCCCGGGCGAGATCCTCCCCGCGGCGGGCGACATCGAACTGAACGCGGGCCAGCCCGTCACCACCCTGATGGTCGCCAACACCGGCGACCGCCCGGTGCAGGTGGGTAGCCACTACCATTTTGCCGAAACGAACGCCGCCCTGTCCTTCGACCGGGATGCCGCGCGGGGCCAGCGCCTCGACATCGCCGCGGGCACCGCCGTCCGCTTCGAGCCGGGGCAGAGCCGCGAGGTGCGGCTTGTCCCCTTCGGCGGTGCGCGGATGGTGTTCGGGTTCAACCAGAAGGTGATGGGTCCGCTTGGATGATGCTTGACGCAAGGGCAAGGGCCGGGAAACGCTGGGGTCTCCAGCCAACAGGGAGAAAGCCCCATGTGTGACGCCTGCCTGATCGAGAACATCAAGGCCTCGATGCTGTCCCGCCGCGCGCTGTTCACCGGTGCCGCCGCGACCACCGCCGCGGTGATGGCCAGCGGTCTGACGACCGCGAAACCCGCCCTTGCCCAGGCTGCCGGCAAGGTGGTGGACCTGACCCATGCCTATGACGGCAGCTTCCCCACCTTCGACGGCAATCCCGGCATCCTTTACGACCCCGCCGTGAAATTCGCCGAGTCGGGCTATCAGCTGTGGAAGCTGACGATCTACGAACACACCGGCACCCACATCGACGCGCCCCTGCATTTCACCGAGGACGGCACTTCGGTTGCCGACCTTGCGCCCGAACGGCTGGTCTGTCCGCTCTGCGTCATCGACCTGACCGCGAAGGCGAAGGACGATGCCAATGCGATGGTGGAAGCGGCCGACATCGAGGCATGGGTCAGCGCCAACGGCGAGATCCCTGCGGGTGCCTGCGTTGCGCTTCATTCGGGCTGGGCGGCAAAGCTCGGCAGCCCCGAGTTCCGCAACACCCCCGATGGCAAGCTCGCCTTCCCCGGCTTTTCCAGGGCGGCGACCGACATGCTCGCGGGCATGGACGTGGCCTGCATCGGGGTGGACACGCTGTCGCTCGATCCCGGCAACTCGACCGATTTCGCGGTGCATTTCAGTTGGCTGCCCGGCGGGCGCTTCGGGATCGAGAACATGGCGAACCTCGACCAGGTGCCCGCCAGGGGGGCAACGGTCTTCATCGGCGCGCCGAAGCACAGGCAGGGCACCGGCGGCCCGGCCCGCGTGATGGCGGTGCTGTGATGGCGACCGTCCCCCTGCTGCGGGACGAGGAGGCGGGGGCCGAGGCCCTCGCCGTCTTCGCCGACATCCGGGCCAGGCGCCAGACGGACCATGTCAACAACTTCTGGCGCGCGCTCGCGCATGACCCGGCCTTGTTGAAGGCCACATGGGACAGGGTTCAGGCGGTGATGGCGCCCGGCGCGCTCGATCCGCTGGTCAAGGAGATGATCTACATTGCCGTCTCCACCGCCAACGGCTGCGACTACTGCGTGCATTCCCACACGGCGGCCGCCAGGGCCAAGGGGATGTCACCTGCCCAACATGCAGAGCTGCTATCGGTGATCGCACTGGCCGCGCAGACCAATGCGCTGGCCACCGCCCTTTCGGTCCCGGTCGATGACAGGTTCCGCGCATGAGGAGAGCATGACCATGTATCCGATGATGACCCCGGCCCGGATGATCGCGCTGTCGCTCAAGACCGGGATGATGCTGATGGAAGCGCAGGCCGTGATCGCCATGCGCATGCTGGGAATGATGGGGATGTGGCGGATCGGCCCGTCCGAGGTCGCACGGATGTCGTCCGAGAAGGTGGCGGCGGTCGGCCAGTCGGCCGTGGCGGCCTCGCAGGCCGCGCTGGCCGGCAAGCCGCCCGCCGTGATCGCCGATCTGGCCTTGAAGCCCATCGCCCGCCGCACCCGCTCCAACGCCAGGCGCCTTGCCGCCCGCGGCCCCGGCAAGCCCTGAGAGGTCACGATGCCCGCCACGATCAGCCGCGCCGACTATGCCGCCATGTATGGCCCCACCACGGGCGACCGGCTGCGGCTGGGCGATACCGACCTGATCGTCGAGGTAGAGCGGGATCTGACCATCTACGGCGAGGAGGTGAAGTTCGGCGGCGGCAAGGTGATCCGCGACGGGATGGGGCAGTCCCAGGTCTCGCGCGCACGGGGGGCGATGGACACGGTCATCACCAACGCGCTCATCATCGACCACAGCGGCATCTACAAGGCCGATGTCGGCCTGCGCGACGGGCGGATCGCCGCCATCGGCAAGGCGGGGAACCCGGACACCCAGCCCGGGGTGACCATCGTCATCGGCCCCGGCACCGAGATCATCGCCGGAGAGGGGCGCATCCTGACCGCCGGGGGCATGGATGCGCACATCCATTTCATCTGCCCGCAGCAGGTGGAGGACGCGCTTCACTCCGGCATCACCACGATGCTTGGCGGCGGGACAGGTCCGGCGCATGGGACCCTGGCGACGACTTGCACGCCGGGGCCCTGGCACCTGGGCCGGATGATCCAGGCGGCAGACGGGTTGCCGATGAACCTGGCCTTCGCGGGCAAGGGCAATGCCAGCCTCCCCGAGGCGCTGGTCGAGCAGGTCCGGGGCGGGGCGGCTGCGCTGAAGCTGCACGAGGACTGGGGAACCACCCCCGGCGCCATCGACTGCTGTCTGGGCGTGGCGGATCAGATGGACGTGCAGGTGATGATCCACACCGACACGCTGAACGAAAGCGGCTTCGTCGAGAACACCCTGGCCGCCTTCAAGGGCCGGACCATCCACGCCTTCCACACCGAGGGTGCGGGCGGCGGCCATGCGCCCGACATCATGAAGGTGGTGGGCTGGCAGAACGTCCTGCCGTCCTCTACCAACCCGACGATGCCCTACACGGTCAACACCGTGGAGGAACATCTCGACATGCTGATGGTCTGCCACCACCTCGACCGGCGCATCCCCGAGGACGTGGCCTTTGCCGAATCCCGCATCCGGCGCGAGACGATCGCGGCCGAGGATGTGCTGCACGACATGGGGGCGTTCTCGGTGATCTCGTCGGACAGCCAGGCGATGGGGCGGGTGGGCGAAGTCATCACCCGGACCTGGCAGACCGCGCACAAGATGAAGGTCCAGCGCGGGCGGCTGGCCGAGGAGACGGGGGCGAACGACAACCTGCGGGTCCGCCGCTACATCGCCAAATACACGATCAACCCGGCCATCGTGCACGGGATCAGCCGGCACATCGGCAGCGTCGAGGTTGGCAAGCGCGCCGACCTCGTTCTGTGGACCCCCGCCTTCTTCGGCGCCAAGCCCGAGATGGTGCTGATCGGCGGCATGGTGATGGTGGCGCAGATGGGCGACCCGAACGGCTCGATCCCGGTGCAGCCGATCTATTCCCGCCCGATGTTCGGGGCGCTGGGGCGGGCGGTAGAGCGGTCCGCCGTCGTGTTCGTCAGCAAGGCCGCGCAGGAGGACGACCTGCGCCGGCGGCTCGGGATCGCCAAGGAGACCCTCGCGGTCGAGAACACGCGGGACATCGCCAAGCGCGACATGGTCCACAACTCTGCCACGCCCAGGGTAGAGATCCACCCCGAGACCTACGAGGTCCGGGCCGATGGCGAAATCATCACCTGCGCGCCGGCCGGGGAACTCCCCCTCGCGCAGCGCTATTTCCTGTTCTGAGCCATGACCAGCCTGCTGAAATCCGCCCCGCCGCTCGCCCATGACCGCGTCGTCCTGGATTACGACCAGCGCCTGTTGCGGCGGAAGCTCCTGACCACCCAGGGCGGCCGCGCCTTCCTGGTGGACCTTCCATCGGTCACCAACCTCGACGATTACTGGGGCTTCCATGTCGATGGGCTGAACATCGAGATCGTCCCGGCGCCCGAGGCGGTGCTGGTCATCACCGGCGACCTGACGCGGCTTGCCTGGCACATCGGCAACCGCCACACCCCCTGCCAGATCCTGCCCGACCGCCTCATCATCCGCGAGGATCGCGTGCTGGAACGGATGCTCTCGGGCCTCGGCGCGACGATCAGGCGCGAAAGCCTGCCGTTCAGGCCCGAAGGCGGGGCCTATGGCCATGGCCGCACGATGGGCCATTCGCACGGCGACGACCATGAGGGCGCCCGGTTCGGCTGGCACCATCACGGCGACGGGCAGATGCACTTTCACGCGCCGAAGGGGGCGACGTGACGGGGCTGCTGACCCTTGTCCAGTGGCTCTCTCCGGCCTTCCCGACCGGGGCCTTCGCCTACAGCCACGGCCTCGAACGGGCGATCGCCGCGGGCGAGGTCACCGATGCCGCCAGCTTCGGGGACTGGCTGCGGAACATCCTGACCCACGGCGCGGGCTGGCAGGATGCGGTTCTGCTGACCCAGGCCCTTGCGCCGGACGCCGACCATGATGCGCTGGATGCGCTTGCCCGCGCGCTCGCCCCTTCGGCCGAACGCCTGCAGGAGGCCGCCGAGCAGGGGGCGGCCTTCGCGCGGATGGTCGCGGGCCTGACCGGGCGCCCCCTGCCCGCCCGGATGTTGCCGGTCGCGGTGGGAGAAGCCGCCGCCCCGCTGGCCCTGCCGCCCGCGCAGGTCGCCCAGCTTTACCTGCAGGGTTTCGCCGGCAACCTTGCCACCATCGCCACCCGCCATGTCCCCCTTGGCCAGAGCGAGGGGCAGGCGGTGCTGGCCCGCCTTCTGCGTGACATCGAGGCTTTGGGCCTCAGCGCCGCTTCGGCCAGTCTCGACGACCTCGGCGGCTGCGCGCTGGCCGCCGATCTCGCCGCCTTCCAGCACGAAACCCAGGACGTAAGGATCTTCCGCACATGACCCACGGCCCCCTCCGTGTCGGCATCGGCGGCCCCGTCGGCGCCGGCAAGACCACCCTTGCCGAAAGGCTTGCCCGTGCGCTTGGCCCCCGGCTGTCGATGGCGGTCATCACCAACGACATCTACACCCGCGAGGATGCCGAGGCGCTGACCCGCGCGCAGGTCCTGCCTGCCGCCCGCATCCGGGGCGTGGAAACCGGCGGCTGTCCGCATACCGCGATCCGC
>JBKBRG010000124.1:0-6759 GCA_046292325.1 Tabrizicola sp. | reverse complement strand
GTTTCACACCCCCGCACCCCCGTGGGATATTTGCAGACAGATGAAAGGGCATGGGCTCACCGTGCCCTTTCGTTTCGGGAGGGTTGAGGATTGGATGCGGATTTCCTGATCATCGGCGGAGGCATTGCCGGTGTCTCGGCGGCGGCGCGGCTGTCGGAACTGGGGCAGGTCATCGTGCTGGAGGCCGAGGACGTGCTGGCGCATCATGCCTCGAGCCGCTCGGCCGCGCTCTACGAGCCGCGCTATGGCGCGCCGGCGGTGGTGGGGCTGTCGATGGCGTCCGAGGCGCATTTCCGCAGTCTGCCGGGGGTGCTCAGCCCGCGGGGCCTGCTTCTGGTCGGCAAGGCGGACCGGGCCGAGGCCTTCGAGCACGACCTGCGGGAAATGGACTTCGACCGCATCAGCGTGGACGAGGCGCGCGAGATCGTGCCGATCCTGAACCCCGAGACGGTGGCGATGGCCGGCTATGCCGCCCATGCCGAAGATCTGGACACCGACCTTCTGGTGCAGGGCTTCGCGCGCGAGGCGAAGGGGCGCGGCGCCCGGGTGCTGACGAAGGCCAGGGTCACTGCAATCCTGCGGGACGGGGCAGGCTGGCGCGTCAGCAGCACGGCAGGAGAGGTCACCGGGCGGATGATCGTCAATGCGGCGGGGGCCTGGGTCGATCAGGTCGCGGCGCTGGCCGGGGTCCGGCCGCTGGGCTTCACGCCCTATCGCCGCTCGATGGCGCGGATCCCGGCGCCCGGCGGACATGATGTCAGCCGCTGGCCGATGATGTTCGGGCCGGGCGAGGACTGGTATGCCAAGCCCGATGCCGGTGCGCTGATCGTCAGCCCCGCCGAGGAGGATCCGATGGAGCCGCATGACGCCTGGGCAGACGACATGGTGCTGGCCGAAGGTCTGGCGCGGTATGAGGAGATGGTGACGGAACCGGTCACGCGGCTGCTGGCGAGCTGGGCGGGGCTGCGCACCTTTGCGCCCGACCGGGTGCTGGTGATCGGGCCGGACATGCGTGAGCCGTCGTTCTTCTGGCTGGCAGGGCAGGGCGGCTACGGCTTCCAGACCTGCCCGGCGGCCAGCCGGCTGGCGGCGGACCTGATCGGCGGGCGGTCGCCCGAGATCGGCGCGGATCTGGTCGCGGCGCTGTCCCCGGCGCGGTTCGGTTGACCTGCGTCAAGGCGGGCAGTTTCGCGCGGTGCCATGCGGGGCGCCGGCAAAGGAGGCCCCCATGACGCAAAGCTACAGCGAGAGGATATCCGACATGCGGCGCGAGCTGCGCGCCCTGAACGCGCTTGTGCCCGAGACCGCCCGGGGCTTCGGTGCGCTGTCCAGGGCCGTGAAGGACCACGGCACGCTGAGCGTGAAGGAAAAGGAATACATCGCGCTGGGCATGTCCGTCGTCCTGCGCTGCGAGCCCTGCATCAACTTCCACGTCGAGGCACTGATGAAGGCCGGAGCGACCCGCGAGGAACTGGGCGACGTGCTGGCCATGGCGGTGCAGATGGGGGGCGGTCCGGGCCTGATGTATGCCGGTCATGCGCTGGCCTGCTGGGACGAACTGGCCGGGACCTGACCGCGCGACGGGCGCCAGGCATGCGGACCTGCGGCAGTTGCAAAGCTTCAACGGAGTTCACCCGATGAAACCGATCTGCGCCGCCGCGGCCCTGGCGTTCCTCGTGGCCGGCCCGTCCTTCTCTCAGCAGGGCAACCCCGGCCAGCACTTCCTGGAACAGTGGGATGCCGATGGCGACGGCGCCGTGACGACGGCCGACTTCGCGCGCTGACGATCGGCGGCCTGCCGCAACCCTCCTTGCGAAGGGCATGACAAGGCCGGTCCTGTCCTGCACACTGATCCGGTAAACGGAGCGGAGCGATGCGGGCAGGTCTGGCCTTGATCGTGGCTGTGGTGCTGGCGGGCTGCGGCGGCGCGCGCGCACCGTCGCCCGACCCGAAGGGCGACGAGGTCGTCGTGATGTCGTCGAACTTCACCGATGCGAAGCCGACCGATTGGCCGGGGCGCTCGCCCGACCGCTATCCCGTGCACGGCATCGACCTGTCTCGGTTCCAGAACCGGGTGGACTGGCCCACGGCGCGGGCGAACGGGGTCAACTTCGCCTTCATCAAGGCGACCGAAGGCGGCGACATGGTGGACCCGATGTTCGAGAGCCACTGGCGCGGCGCGGGTGCTGCGGGGGTCAGGCGCGGGGCCTATCATTTCTTCTACCACTGCCGTCCGGCGGCCGAGCAGGCGCGCTGGTTCATCCGGCATGTGCCGCGGACGCCGGGCGCCCTGCCCCCCGTGCTCGACATGGAATGGACACCCTTCAGCCCGACCTGCACCCTGCGCCGCGACGGTGCCACGATCCGCGAGGAGGCGCGGATCTTCCTCGACATCGTCGAGCGGCACTACGGGCAGCGGCCCATGATCTACACCACCGTCGATTTCTTCCGCGATACCGAGCTGTGGCGGCTGAAGGGGGTGGAGTTCTGGCTGCGCTCGGTCGCGGATCATCCGCATGGGGTCTACGACGGAAACGCCTGGACCTTCTGGCAATACACCTCGACCGGGCTGATCCCGGGCATCGCCGGAAAGGTCGACATCAACGTCTTCGGCGGCTCCCGCCAGGCCTGGGCCGGCTGGCTGGCACAACGATCCCTATGACATTTTCGGGCGTCTTGCCCTATATGTGGCGGAACTGGATACAGTCTGTCGCCAAATGAGCACAGACCGGACGCAGCATTTGACTTAAACTGCCTTAGTCCTGCCCTGCTTGCCGATCAATTTTGCGACATCGAACATAGGACGCCCAAGATGGATAAAACGATCCGCATTTTGAAGAAACTGGGTCTTGGCCGTGCTCGCAAGACCGAAGAAGATACGCCGTTCGAAAAGCGCCTGAAGAAGGTGACGCGCATCCGCGTGGTCAATCAGCAGGGGCTTGGCGGGCCGGTGTTCAAAAGCCGACAGCCAGAGACGGAAATCTGAGACCCGTCATCAGGTCGCGCAGTTCCTGTCGGGCCGCGATGTTCGACAGGTTCAACTGATCGACCCCGGTGTCCTTCAGGTCCAGAAGCGTGAGGCCGCGCGGAAAGAGTTCGCGGAAGATCACGCGTTCGGAAAACCCGTTCAGCACACGAAAGCCGATGCGCCGCGACAGTTCCTCAAGCGCGGCGCCAACCTTCTTCTTGTTGTGCATCGCCTGTGTGCCCAGCCGGTTGCGCACCACGATCCAGTCGATCGGCTGCAAGCCGGCCTGCGCCCGCATCTGCCGCGCGTTCCAGACCATCTCGGAATAGATCGACGGACCCTTGATCTTGCCGGTCAATCCGTCAACCCGCGCCAGCAGGTCGAAATCGACGAAGCTGTCGTTCAGCGGCGTGATCAGCGTGTCGGCCAGCGTATGGGCCACCTGGCTGAGCCGGGTGTGACTGCCGGGGCAGTCGATGACGATATAGTCCATCTCGGCGTCCATCGCCTCGATCGCGCGCGACAGGCGCAGGTCCTGGGCGTTCTCGCCCTCGCCGACGGTGGCGGGGTCGATCTCGGGCAGCTCGCGGTAATCGGGCGTGGGCAGGTTCAGGCCCGTCTGGGCCATGTAGGCGCGGCGGTTCTCGATATAGCGGCCGAAGCTCTTCTGCCGCAGGTCCAGATCCAGCGCGCCGACCTTCTGGCCGAGGCGCGACAGCGCGGTGGCCACATGCATGCAGGTGGTGGATTTCCCCGAGCCACCCTTTTCGTTCCCGACGACGATGATCCGCGCCATTCTGCTTCCTGCCTTGCGTCCCGGGCGCTTTCTATGCGGGGAGAGGAACAGGGGGAAGCGGGATTTCGCCGAAGATCGGCGCGCCGGAAAGGCAAGGGGCGCGTGTTGCCACGCGCCCCGCTGTCCGAACGGACGACCGGGATCAGAACCCCAGGCCGGCGTATTTGCTCTTGAACTTCGACACGCGGCCACCGGTGTCCATCAGCTTGGCCTGCTGGCCGGTCCAGGCCGGATGCGCCAGCGGGTCGATGTCGAGCGACATGGTGTCGCCTTCCTTGCCCCAGGTCGAGCGCGTCAGATAGGTCGAGCCGTCGGTCATCTTGACGGTGATCATGTGGTAATCGGGATGAATATCGGCTTTCATCGTCCCGCTCCTTATTCCGCTTTTTCTTTGTAGTTCGCGACTTCCGCGATCCGGGCGGACTTGCCGCGGCGCGCACGCAGGTAATACAGCTTGGCGCGGCGGACCTTGCCGCGGCGAACGACCTCGATCGAATCGATGTTGGTCGAATACAGCGGGAACACGCGTTCGACGCCTTCGCCGAAGGAAATCTTGCGGACGGTGAAGGACGCGCCGATGGTGGTGCCGCCCTTGCGACCGATGCAGACGCCTTCATAGGCCTGCACGCGCGAGCGCGAGCCTTCGGTCACCTTGTAGCCGACACGCACGGTGTCGCCGGCCTTGAAATCCGGGATGGTCTTGCCGAGGGCGGCGATCTGCTCCGCCTCGATCTGCGCGATGAGATTCATGCGCCGTTCTCCAGTTCTGCCTGCGGTGGATTCCGCAGAGGTGATGCCGCGCCAGAGCTTCCGGTCTTCGCCCGGGTCCCTCCCGGTTGCCCGGGAAGCCCGCCGCAGGTGGCGCCTGCTTTTCTGCTGTGCCGTCCCGTTGCGATGGCCCTGCGGAAGAAGGCAGGCAGGCATAGGGAATCGGGTCCGGCAGGCTTTTGGCCCCGGACCGGGCGCGTATAAGGGGAAGGTCGGGTCCGGTCAAGGGTCCGGGTGGGACGAAGATGCGCCTTGGCGCATCCTGCGCTTGTCCCAAAGGTCCGGGCGGCGCGCCTGCGTCAGCTCTTCCGACTTCTGCCGCCGCCACCTTGCGATCTCGGCATGGTTGCCCGATTGCAGGACGGCGGGGATCTCCCGTCCCTCCCACACGGCCGGGCGGGTGTATTGCGGGTGCTCGAGCAGGCCGTCCGAGAAGCTTTCCTCCTCGGTCGAGGCGGCATTGCCGAGGACGCCGGGGATCAGCCGGACCGTGGCGTCCAGGATGGCCTGGGCGGCGATTTCCCCCCCGGTCAGGACGAAATCGCCAAGGCTGATCTCCTCGACCCGGTGATGGTCGAGCACGCGCTGGTCCACCCCCTCGAACCGGCCGCAGAGCAGCGTCAGGCCGGCCCCCGAGGCCAGCCGGCGGGCCATGTCCTGCGTGAAGGGAGTCCCGCGGGGCGAAAGGTAGATCACCGGCCAGCGCGCGCGATCGACGGGGGTGCCGACCCGGGCATGGCGCAAGGCGGCGTCCACCACGTCCGGGCGCAGGACCATGCCGGCGCCGCCCCCGGCGGGGGTGTCATCGACGTTGCGGTGCCGGCCCTCGCCGAACTGGCGCAGGTCGATCGCCTCCAGCTGCCAGAGCCCGAACTCCAGCGCCTTGCCCGTCAGCGACAGGCCAAGGGTGCCCGGAAACGCTTCGGGGAAAAGGGTGATGACCTTGGCGGTGAAGGCGCCCTTCACCAGCCGCGGTTCCTCCATGAGGTCGCGCGGTTTCAGCGTCGGCCGGATCAGCAGGCGGCCATGGCTTTTCGGAGTGGCGGGAACGTCGTCGGACATCCGTCGGGATTAGCGCGAATGGCCCGCCCGGAAAAGCCCCGGATCAGGCCCGGCGCACGCTGCGCTGGCGGAAGGGGACGGGTTCGGCCCTTGCGGGCGGCTCTTCCTCGTCCGTGGCAGTGCCCGAAGCCATCGCGACGGCCCGGGCCAGTGCCCGCAGGCCTTCGCGCAGGTCGGCTTGCAGATGCGCAGGCAGGTCCGAGTCCGGCGTCGCCGCCGCCGCCGCGCGCAGCTCGGCCGGCGTCGGGAAGTCGTCTGCGCGGTTCGGAAACGCAGCGATGAGGGCCATCGCACGGGGGACATAGAGGCGCAGCAGGTCAAGGTTGCCATCGGCGATCGCGAAAGCCTTTGCCATCGACCCCGAAACCTGACCGGGTGCGACGATCTCGGGCTCGGTTGCCCACAGCAGCAGGGCCCGGCGCAGGGCGGCGTGGCTGCGGTCGGGCTTTGCCAGCGCCGCCGTCAGCGCGTCCAGCCGCAATTCGGCGGTGGGCACGTCGAGGACCTTCGCGACGGCTTCGGCGACCTCGGCGTCGGCGGCGCTGTCGGGAAGGTTGAGCAGCGGGATCACGGCCACTGCCGCCATGGCGACCGCATTCTCGGCATGGGCCGACTCGGCCTCGTCGTCGAGGAAATAGCCGAGGCTGGCGGCCTCGCGCGAATCCCACAGCATGCGGCAGAGCGGAATCGCGATGAACGAGATCGACAGCGGCAAGAGCGGATTGACCGCAACGGCATCAATGCCCGCAAGCCCGCCGAGCCCGCTGCCGATGCCGAACAGCACGACCACCAGGACGATCTGCGACAGCACCTGGGCCAGGGCGGCCAGCCAGGCCTTGCCGGTCAGCCATTCCTCGGGCGAGGAGGGCCATTGTTCGGGCCGAAGCACCATGAGCCAGACGACGAAGATCGCGGTGAACGGGGCAACCATGGCCCAACCAAAGCCGCAAAGACCGGCAATCAACGGCCCGATATACAGAAGGACCGTCGCACCCTTCACAAGGCGCATGCGTGTGAACATGACCCACCCTTTCACTTCTGCCTGACACGGGCCAGGCCCGGGCCGGCGGCTCAGTCGGACTCGTCTGGCAGATCGACGACGATCCGTCCCGCTGACAAGTCGACATTGGGGACGATTGCTTTGGTAAAGGGCAAAAGCAGGGCC